>CALCSX010000362.1 GCA_937894165.1 uncultured Saprospiraceae bacterium
ATTGACAAGAAAAGAGATGAAGTATCACGGAAAATAAACATTTTTGAATTGAAATGATCATACGCGAGTAGTTACCAGTTATTAATATATATCACTTTCTTGTGTCTTGGTAAAAGCTTTATGCATTTATAGTACGATCGTGATATCCGGTTTACATTTCTTTAATCCCAATTACTTGAATTATATGAGAAATAAGATATATTTTATTATTTATTTTCTACTATCAATTGCCTTGATTGTAGCTCTGAGTATTAAAATTATCCCCTCCGCTCCTCCATTAGGATCTATATTAAATAGTTTTAATGGAATTTTGGCAAATAATAAATGTAAAGTCGACAATTGCTCGGAAAAGGAAATTAAATGTAAATTGATTGAGGAGGGAGTTGAAGTTATTTTCGATGAAAATTATGTTCCGCATATTTATGCTGAGAATATAAATGATTTATACTTTGCTCAAGGCTACGTCCATGCAAGCATGAGACTTTGGCAGATGGACATTCAAACGCGCTCGGCAGCCGGCAGATTATCTGAAGTGTTGGGAGAAATTACCTATGAGACCGATCGCCTGACTAGACGGCAAGGACTTCCCCAAGGTGCTCTCCTGATGGTTGAAAAATGGAAGGAGAATGAGGAAGTATATAAAAATATCGAGTCTTATTGCAGTGGAATTAACAAATATATCTCAGAATTAAAGAGTGCAACCCTGCCGCTGGAGTACAAACTAATGGAATTTAGTCCTGAAAAATGGACGCCTCTACGCTGCGCTCTCATGCTAAAAAACATGGCTCGAACGCTGTGTATGAGTGATTTTGATATAGAAATGACCAATGTCAAATCACTGATGCCTGATTCAGTTCTCCACCAATTGTTCAATGTTTGGGAGGAAGGTGCCTCGCCGGTTATTCCGGTAGCAACTTCCTGGGATTATATAAGACCCAGTCCGGCTGTACATAATAATGAAGATTTAGGTTTAATTATAAATGATTATAAACCATATGACAATTTACCGCCCGGTGTGGGCTCAAATAACTGGGCTGTTGCTCCTGATAAAACTATTGATGGACATGCCATACTATGCTCAGATCCCCATTTGAATTTGACAATGCCTTCCATTTGGTATGAAAATCATTTGGTTTCTACAGATACTGATGTATATGGTGTCTCACTTCCGGGTTTGCCCGGCGTTATAATAGGATTTAATGAACATATTTCTTGGGCCCAGACCAATGTAGGACATGACGTATTAGACTGGTATACTATTGACTGGAAAGATGAAAGCAGAGGTATTTATATTTTAGATGGAAAACAGGTTCAATCCGAAATGCGCATCGATACACATTTCATTAAGGGCAAGGATTTAGTTTTAGATACAGTAATGGTAACTGAATTTGGTCCTGTTGTATATAATTCTGACACCAATAAAGGTAAAAAAGGTATGGCAATGACTTGGTTGGCAAATCTTAAACCGCAAGCCAATGATATACTTTGTATTATCAATATAAATAAATCGAAAAATTATTCTGAATTTGCAAATGCCTTGGAAGGATATGACACACCCGCTCAAAACTTTGTTTATGCCGATGTGGAGGGGAATATAGGTATGCATGTTCAAGGTAGACTTCCCAACAGGCCTCTTGAAAGAGGGAGATTCGTCCAAAACGGAAACGATTCGAAGAATTTAATGAATAAATTCGTTCCTTCTTCACACAATCCCAAGGTAGTTAATCCAAAACACAATTATGTAAGTTCAGCAAACCAGGTTTCGACCGACCAATCTTATCCATATCCTTACAATGGCTTTTTCTCTTATTATCGTGGAATCAGACTGAACAATTCTCTTGATACACTAAATAACATCTCCGTACAAGATATGATGGATCTACAATTTAGCAATTATAGTTTTCTTCCGGATCAATTTTTGGAGCTAGTCATACCTATTTTGGATACTTTGCAATTTACCGAGACTGAACAAGTCTGGTTAACACGTTTAAAAGATTGGAACAGAGCTTTCGATCACCAACTTTCGGAACCGGTATTATTTGAATATTTTTGGAATACATTTTACTCGTATCTCTGGGATGAGTTTGAAGATAAAGAGGACATGAAATTTAGAAAGCCCACAGCCGCTTCCACTGTGAATTATATAAAGAATACTCACCATAGTGAGTTTTACGATGATAAAAGAACAGAAGTGATTGAGGATTTGACACAAATATTAAAGCAAAGCTTTAATGAAGCAGTTAAAGATTTGGAAATTAAAATAGCCGATAATCCTAAATTTGATTGGCATGCCCACAAACCTGTTTCAATAAAACATCTAGGAAGAATTGATGCTTTCTCAGAACATAATGTTTTAACAGGTGGTCATCGTGAAGCATTAAATGCCAACAACAGCCCTTGGGGCCCTTCTTGGCGTATGGTAGTGCAAATGAGCAAACCTATCAAGGCATATGGTATTTATCCCGGCGGTCAATCAGGAGATCCGGGAAGTGTATTTTACAATGACAGGATCGACAAATGGGCAAAAGGGGAATATAATTTATTATATTTTCCGGCTTTAAAAGAAGCTCCCGGTTTCGAGCCAATCCAAAAATGGACTTTTAAAAAAATATAAATTGATAAGATGAATAATATTCAACTTTACATAATTCTTGTTGCTTTAGGTTGGTTATCTAGCTACTTATTCGATTGGTGGGTACTCAACCCCTTAGCGTTTGTGCTGGGAATATGGGTACACAATCAAAAAACACATATTTTCTACCCATCTATGTTAGCAGGATTTACTTTATGGTTTTTAATGGCCGCATATCAAGTCGATTTCGATATTAAAAACACCATTCTTCTTAAGTCCTCAATGCTATTTAATATTCCAAATATTTTATTATTGATTATAATTGGAGTAATCGGCGGACTGTTAGCAGGTTTTGGAGCTAGTGCCGGTTACTATTTTAGGAATTTATTTAAAAAATCTGTGGCTAATTAAAGAATTATTTAGAACTTTATATCGTTGAAATTTTCAAATCATTCATTATTATGTATATAGAAAAAGACAATGACAAGGAGTACTATCGGGAAGCCAGAAAGATAGTTGAAAAGAAAAAGAAATTTCACAATCAGCTAGCATCTTGTATAGGAACCTCTATTTTTCTCTTAGGTTTAAATCTACTAACCGCTCCCGGTTTTTTATGGTCACTCATTCCAATTATGGCAATGGGGCTTAGTATTTTCATTAATGGCTTTAAACTGTATGGTCCTTTTTGGAAAGACGCAAACTGGGAATCGAGATCTCTGGAAAGAGAAGTTGAAAGAATGAAAAATAGGGATGGCAGGTTTAGAGATAATGAAAGCTACTACGAGAGACAAAGCTTAAACCCTTCAAACGCTAAAGAGGATGATCTGGAATTAAAGGAAAAGGTGAAAACTGAAAAGACCTGGAACGATACGGACTTCGTCTAATGCGAATATAATCTAGGAGAATTTTATCAATCGATCAATTCTAAAGTGCTAAAGGAATATAATTAGTGTAATTAATATTAACGGCTTTGAGTTAACCGACCTTGCTTATCTTTACCCAAAGTTATATAAGCTAAAAGCAAACTACAGAATATAATCAAAGATATTGACCATACTTCAGAGGTAATCCTTAAATCCAAAAATAAATAGTCTACTATTCTAAAATATAATAGATACAATAACAAATAACCGAAAAACTCAATAATTATTCCTTTTCTACTTTTCACTTTCTCTTCCTTCTTCATTTTATTACTCACAATTTTTTAAGAATATTACACTGTATAATATTTCAACTGACAAATATAATACTTTTTTAATATGTAAGTACAAAAATGTCAATTATTTTTTTGATGGTTAAATCATAAAATAATTATCATATTTTATTCTATCTCTAAAATAGATTGATTTTTGATCATTACATTTCTCTTATAACGTCAAACTTTGTAAAAAGAATCCCCAAAAATAAAATTAACATACTATTTGTCCATTTTTCCATTAAATTCGAAATATAGAGAGCGAATAAATAATGTTTTGGCGGCTTCATCTTCCGTACTGTATTCCGGGGATTTCATCAATCCCTTTGTTGATTTTTCTAGATCTCCCGGTCCATTATATTTAAATTTATTGGCAACAGCAGCTTTAAAACAAGGAGAAATTTTAACGATTTTACCCTTTAATTTTTCAGAATTAATGGGAGCACCTCCCACTATACTTACAGATTCATAATCGAATGGGGCAAAAAATAGAGGTGCTTTATTATACTTGTTAATTTCAGTCACAGGCGTACCAATTCCAATGCCATTCTTAAAACGATAAGGAGAATTTTCTTTTTTTAATGTTACAAAAGAACGACTTCCGGTCACCTTGCTATTTTCCCACTCTATTTCAATTTCCTCCGGCTTACCTTCATAAATGATGGTATGGAATAAATTATCCATTCCATTAAAGTAAGTATTTACATTTTCCTTTCCGAAGAGTTCTTCTACCTCACTGAGACTAAGATTAAAATCTAATTTACCAATACTATTACAGGTTATCAAGTTTTCCTTTTCAACTTTGGTCTTTTGAGAAGCAACTCTATTGAGACCGCAACTTTGAAGTAATGTTACCAAGATGCTTAAAATAAATAAGTATGAAATTGCTTTTGTCATTTTTCTCGAAATAATTCTGAATTAAATAATAATTATAAACTTCTCTATTTTCTAAGTAACCTTTTCACTAGAGGCACGAGCAATGCGGGAGGGAAGCGATAACCTTTTTTGGCAAGGCGAGCACCCATCGCCTTGTACTCCTCCTTGTCATTAGGTACATTGGTCGCTAACCCGTCCACATACCTATTAAACATGCAGAAAGCCGCTGCAATTAAAATTGTATCGTGAATTTCCTCATCAGTTGCTCCTTCCCCTTTTGCTTCTATGATGAGCTCAGAAGTCACAGCCTTGCCACTTTGCTGGACTTTTGTGGCGATTTCAAGCAGCTTAATCATTTTCTCTGAATGCCCGGCCGATGCAGGATCCTCTCTCATACAAGCAAAAGTCTTCCCACCATCCTCTAAGTGAGTACTTGCGGCCATCCCATGCGTCATTGTGCAGAATTCACAATCATTTAATAAACTCACATGGGTAGCAATGATTTCCCTTTCAGCTTTAGAAAGTGGTGATTTCCCTTGAAGCAAGACATGCGCCAATTCAGAAAGGACTCTCCCGGTTCCTTTCTTGTAGAAAATTAATTCTGTCATACCATATTGAGGAAAATCCGTTTTTATATGGGTCATAATTTCTTACTATGAGGTGTATAATAATTTCAATATTAATGATTTTATTTAATATTCCGGGCTTTTTTATTCATCGGATTTAAAACCACCTTGCATACTTAACACATTTCCTTCAAATGTTGCATTCTCCTTCTCAAATAAATTAACGTATTTTTACAAATTATTAAATATTGATATGGAACAGACAAACATAGTAAACCACATTTCTCAAAAACTGAATTTAAACAAATCGAATGTAACAGATACCTTGGACTTATTGAAGAGTGGAGCTACAGTACCCTTTATTGCTCGGTACAGAAAGGAGCAGACCGGTTCATTAAACGAGGTGGAGATCATTGCAATAGATACGGAGTTTAAAAAACTCAATGACTTAATCCAGAGAAAAGAATTTATCCTAGAAACTATTAATGAACAAGGTAAATTAACAGATTCTCTGAGGGCGAAAATCATTAATTGTTTTGATTCTAATGAACTGGAAGACCTTTATCTTCCATACAAGAAAAAGCGGAAGACAAAAGCTGATTCTGCAAGAGAAGCCGGACTGCAAGGCTTGGCTGATTATATTTTTAATGAAAAGCCGGGCAATGTGGAGATGGAAGCTAAAAAATATATAAATGAGAAAATAAACGATGCATCTGAAGCAATACAAGGCGCTTTGGATATTCTTGCTGAGATTTTCAGTGAAAATGAGTTGGTTAGACGGACTGTCAGAGCCGATTTCAATAGGACTGCTCTAATAAAAGCGGAACTTATCGAGCTTAAACGCTCAGAAGCAGAAAAATTTAAAGATTATTTTGAGTACAATGAATCTCTAAGAAAAGCGCCATCACACAGAGTTTTAGCTGTTTTCAGAGGCGAATCTGAAGGTCTTCTCAGATTAAAAATCAGACCGGATGATGAAGATGCCTGCATCGAAAAATTAGAAAGAAAAATTGTTAAATACAATCAACCTTCCTCCACATTTCTTAAGAAATCTATTTCGAATGCCTACAAAAGATTAATAGCTCCATCCATCGAAAACGAGTTCCGAAAGTTAGTCAAGGAAAAAGCAGATGAAGATGCCATTGCAGTTTTTGCCCAAAATTTGGAGCAGTTATTACTCCAGGCGCCTTTGGGAGGAAAAACGCTTTTAGCCCTTGATCCGGGCTACAGGACAGGATGCAAACTTGTGGTGTTAAATGCCAATGGCGATATGTTATACCACAGCACTGTTTATCCGCACGAGCCTCAGCGCCAGCAACAAGCCTCTACAGTCACAATCAAAACACTTATAGAAAAATTCAAAATCGAAGTGCTCGCCACGGGGAATGGCACTGCGGGAAAAGAAACTTATGAGTGGTTATTCAAAGAATTTGGCGATGCAATGGAGATCTATATGGTCAACGAAAGTGGCGCTTCGATTTATTCCGCCTCAGAAATTGCTAGGGAGGAATTCCCTAATGAGGACTTAACAGTGCGCGGGACTGTCAGTATAGGCAGGCGATTAATGGATCCCCTTTCCGAACTCGTCAAAATTGATCCTAAAAGCATCGGGGTAGGCCAATATCAACATGATGTTAATCAAGTGAAATTGAAGGAAAGCCTGGAGCATAAAATAGTTTATTGTGTCAATAAGGTGGGGGTTCAATTGAATACAGCGGGTAAGAATTTACTTTCCTTTGTTTCGGGAATAGGACCTGTTCTAGCCGAAAATATAGTGGAACATAGAAAGAATCAGGGAGCATTTACTTCCCGAAAAGACCTTTTAAAGGTAGCCGGAATGGGGCCGAAAACGTACGAATTGAGTGCAGGCTTTTTAAAGGTTCAGGAAAGCAAAAATATTTTGGACAATACTTCTGTCCACCCTGAGTCCTATAGTATTGTCCAAAAAATGGCGACAGATCTGGATACAGATGTGGAAAAATTAATAAAGTCTTCAGATTTGCGAAAATCGATCAATATTAAGGATTATATCACCGAAAAAGTAGGCTTACCGACGCTGAATGATATTCTACAAGAATTAGAGAAACCCGGGTTGGATCCCCGCGGGAAGGCTGAACCTGTAAAATTCAGCAACAGCATCAATAGCATCAATGATCTTCACGTGGGGATGACATTGCCGGGGGTGGTGAATAACATTACAAACTTTGGCGCTTTTGTAGATATTGGAATCAAGGAAGGAGCTTTACTTCATATCAGCCAGATCTCTCCTACTTTTATACGTCATCCTTCTGAAAAATTACATTTGCAGCAAGAATTAAGTGTTAAAATTATTGAATTGGATGTGGAGCGGAAGCGGATATCATTGTCTTTATTAGCTTAGTCAATTTTTACATTTTTGAAAATGCATATCATGAAGAGCAGAGGCTATTTAAAATTAATTTGTATAGCCTTTTTTTTGCTTTTCCTGATATGGTATGCCTTCTTCTCACTGCCCACAAATCTATTTACCAAGCCATTATCGATGGTCGTTTTGGATAGAAACGGTGAATTATTAGGAGCTAAAACTGCGAATGATGGTCAATGGCGATTCCCCGAAACTGACTCCGTCCCGGAACAATTTGCTATCTGCCTTACAACTTTTGAAGATAAAAGATTTTACTCTCACGTTGGATTTGATCTTCGAGCCATTCTGAGAGCCACAAAAGACAATCTTGCCGCCAATTCAATAGTAAGTGGTGGCTCAACGATTACCATGCAGACTATTGCACTTTCTGAAGGCGGAAAATCCAGAAATATTCTCTTTAAAATATTAGAAATAATCAAAGCTACCCGCCTTGAATTTGCCAAATCGAAAGAGGACATCTTAAAAGCTTATGTTTCAAACGCTCCATTTGGAGGGAATGTAGTGGGACTCGATGCAGCCGCCTGGAGGTATTTCCAAAAGGATAAAAACCTGCTCTCTTGGGCTGAATATGCCACCCTCGCTGTCTTGCCCAATAACCCCGCAATGATTCACCCGGGTAGGAATAGAGAAGAACTGAGAAATAAAAGGAATAGATTATTATTAAAATTACACAATCTAAACCACTTTGATGAACTTTCTTATTCGCTTGCTATCGAAGAACCCCTGCCAGAAGCCCCCTTTCCGCTCCCCTCCTACTCTCCGCATTTTCTGGAAACTTTGTTTTTAGAAAATGATCAAAATCCCGAGAAAATATTCGCAAGTTCTCTGGATATGGAGATCCAAAAAACTTGCAATGAGATTGCGACGAATTATAATAGATTTTGGTTGGACAAAAGAGTGCGAAACTTAGGCATTCTTGTAATGGATACCCAAACAGGTGAAGTTTTAGCCTATGTGGGCAACGGACCTCTCGCCAATTCATCTCAGCACAATCAGGTTGATATGGTCAGAGCCAAAAGAAGTTCAGGCTCACTCTGGAAGCCTTTTCTTTATGCCATGGCAATAGACAAAGGAATGATAAGTCCGCATACGCTAATTCCCGATATACCTACAATTATTGATGGATTTAGGCCTCAAAATTTCAACTTAGATTTTAAAGGGATGGTCGCTGCAGAAGATGCTTTGAGTTCATCATTGAATATTCCTTTTGTTCTGCTTTTGAAAGATTTTGGCTTAGAGGAATTTCATCTTAGACTTCAAAAAAGCGGGATAACAACCTTATTTAGATCTGCCCCCGGATATGGTTTACCACTAATTCTGGGTGGAGCAGAAACAACATTATTAGAATCGACAGCATTATTCGCATATCTGGGCAGAATGAATGGAGAATTTGTTAACGAAAGTAGTAGATACAACTCAAATAGTCTTCCCGTATCATATTCATTTGAAAAGCCACATGTCCAATCAGAAAAATATTGGACCAAAACACCTCCTTTCATTAGTGCAGGAGCAGCTTATCTCACTTTAGAAAGTTTAAGTAAATTGGTTCGACCGGATGCGGATATGACATGGAAAAACTTTGAAATTCGAGACAAGGTAGCATGGAAAACAGGTACTAGTTTTGGATTTAAAGATGCATGGGCGATAGGAGTAAGTCCTCAGTACACTATTGGAGTGTGGGTTGGAAATGCTGATGGTGAAGGGCGTCCGGATGTTATCGGTGTTCAGGCAGCTGCCCCTCTTATGTTTGCTTTGTTTAACAGGTTGGGAAATGGTACTTGGTTTGAAAAACCATATGATGATTTGAAAAGTGTAGATCTTTGCGCCGTCTCCGGGAAAACACCGAATCCATATTGTCCAATTCACACTTCTGAAATTCCAAGCAGAGTTGAAGATCTGCCACTTTGTACACATCACAAACCTATTTTTTACAATGAATTAACAGGATTTCAAGGAAAAAAAGGCTGCCCAAATGACGAATTATATAAGGAAAGTATTTGGTTTACTTTAAATCCTATGGAAGCTTACTTTTATAAGCGATATAATCCTGAATTTGAAAGTATTCCCCCGTTTGCCCCGGATTGCAGAATGGAAGAAAACATGGAAATCATGACTTTTCGCTATCCGAATGCAAATGCTGAAATTTACCTGCCTTCCAACTTTTATGGCGAAAGAGAGAAACTAATCTTCGAAGTTAACCATCAACGATCTTCTTCAAAAGTCCAATGGTATTTAAATGATTCATACATTGGTGAAACAGAATTAGAACATTTTCTTATGATTCAGCCAACCGAAGGGAAACATCTAATGACTGTTGTGGATAATTTTGGCAACACTACATCTACCACATTTACTATAATTGCACCCGGAAATTAAAGCAGAAAATTTACCAACGCCGAGGCACTCTGGTTGTAGCGAACAACCTCCTTATGGCGTACCTCCCGCTTCCGTGAGCATACAACATCATTAAGCCGCCCGCTATGGCAATGTTTCTATAAAACATCAGCGCTTCAAATCGTCTTTCAGGAAGTTCATAATTCCAAAAGTCATGTAAAATAAAAGTTGCCGGCACCCAATAACATAGCAATAAAACAGTCCCAATTGTTACCCTATATCCCATTAACACCATTAATCCCCCTATTATCAGAAAGATAATAACCACTATAAGAAAGAAATCAGGACTCCAGGTGATCCCATAATTAATCATAGCTTGTTTGGTGGATTTATAAAAAAATATAAAATCTACTGCATCCCATAAAAAGATGATAGATAAAAATATTCTACCTAATAAATCGATTATATCTTTCATTCTTAACGAATTCGCTTTAAATTTAATTTGTTATATTAATAAGAATTGAATTAAACAACACTTTGTTTATTCACCCTTCCTGCAATTGCTGCGGCCACCCTCTGACCATCCATTGCTGCTGACATTATACCTCCCGCATATCCGGCACCCTCTCCGCATGGAAAAAGTCCTATCACTGAAGGGTGCATCAAAGTATTACTGTCGCGAGGGACTTTTACAGGGGCAGAAGTTCGGCTTTCCGTTCCCACCACATTAGCATCATTACTCAAGTAACCCTTCATCATCCCTCCAAATCTTTTCAGACCTGCACTAATACTCTCGTATATGCGCCTCGGCAACAATTCATTAAGTGGCGCTGAAATTAATCCGGGGATATAAGAACTATCATTTAGAGAGCTCGACATCCTTCCTTTTACAAAATCACTTAATCTCTGAGCAGGTGCTTTCTGGCTTCCATCACCAAAATTAAACATCGCCTGTTCAACGGATTTTTGAAACTCAAGTCCGGCAAAAACCCCAAAATGCTTAAATTCCTGCATTTCGGAAGGATTTACACTTACTACAACACCGGAATTAGCAAAAGGACTATCTCGTCGAGATAATGACATTCCATTTACAACAATTTCTCCCGGAGAAGTGGCGGCAGGAACAATTAATCCCCCGGGACACATGCAGAAAGAAAATACACCTTGATCACCTACTTGGCAACTTAATGCATAGCTAGCCGCAGGCAAATATTCCCCGCGCATTTCACGATTATATTGAATACTATCGATTAAGGGCTGGGGATGCTCTACTCGAACGCCTAAAGCAAAAGGTTTTGCTTCTATTTCAATTCCTTTTCTATCCAAAAGTTCGTAAATATCTCTAGCCGAATGACCGGTAGCCAATATTAGCTCTTCAACATCTACCTCCCGACCATTTTGAAATACTAAACCTCTAATTTGTCCCTTAGAAATATTTAAATCAACCAATCTGTGGTCAAAAAACACTTCTCCCCCCGCTTTTAAAATAGTTTCTCGCATATTCGCCAAAATTCCCGGAAGCTTATTCGAGCCTATATGCGGATGAGCGTCAATCAATATATCCTCCTGCGCTCCATGCTCGACCAGAATCTTCGCTATTCTCTCAATGTCTCCCCTCTTTTTAGATCTCGTATATAATTTCCCATCAGAATAGGTTCCTGCTCCCCCTTCACCGAAACAATAATTTGAGTCCGGATTAACAATACCTAGTTGCTGAATAGCTTTTAAATCCCTTCGTCTGGCTTGTACATCCTTTCCGCGATCAAAAACCCATGGCTTCAATCCCAAACTAATAAGCTCTAGCGCAGCAAAATAACCGGCCGGTCCTGCTCCAACTATTCCAATTGCTTTAGCAGACGAGACATCGGGATAAAGATTGGTGATTTCTGATTGAACTTTGGGATATTCGTTGATATAAAGCCGAAATCTCATAAGATACAAAGGTTCCCTGCCACGTGCATCTATTGACCTTTTCAAAAGTTTGAATTCAATCAATTCATCACCCGGAAAAAGGTGATTTGCTTCCAAATAATGCCTAAGGAAGGCTTGGTTCGTATGTTTTTCAGGTACAACCTTAATATCGACTTCTCTAATCATAGTTTCCGTTCTATGGAAAAATTAATGAAAGTACAAAGATATGGAATTTTTAGCCTATTTCTTGCGCATTACCCAAGTGCCGGTATTAATTTCAGCGCGCAATTTCTGCAATAGTTGCGGAAGATCTTCACTACTGCATGGTATCATCACGCCAACCCTGGTTAGTTTGATATCCGTGTCCGTGATGATCTTGGCACCATATTCCAACAATTTTTCCTTCATTTTTTCAACATTTTCAGGATTAGCGAAAGCACCAACTATTACCAAACAATCCTCAGGGCCAAGTGCGGGATTATTACCCGGAATTTCAGCAATTTTTATATTTGTGTTTGGTTTATCTTCTTCGTTAGTAGAATATTCTTCAGTAATTATTTCTTCAGAGGAAGAATCATCTGGGCTTTCCCTCATTTCTTCTAAATCATCCTCCGCTTCTTCTCCTTCAAAAAATCTGCTTGAATCAATCACAGTACCATCTAGATCTTCCCCGTTTTCAGGATATAATCGATCATTATCTAATGGTTTGACATTCAGTCGAGATTCAGGAGAAGCCATCCGAAATACTTTATAAGAAGCATCTTTTGAATTCTGCTGCTGCCAAAGGAAAAAAGATACTAAAAGTACTACCGCAGCTAATGAAAATGGCCACCAAGCAAAAGCGCCCCTTTTAGACTTTGTTTTTATTGGCTCGGCAGGCAATAACCTTGGCTCAATAGCATTTGTTTCGAAATTTTCTTGACTATTAAATAAAGGATTTGACGGAGCCGTATTAATAGGTGTGTACGCGATAACTGGAAATCCTTTTCTCTCCTCGCGAAATATTTCAATATCATCAGGTGCAAACATCCATTCGCCCTGCTTTCCTTTAAAAAGCCTTCCCAAACCTGGAATAGGTATAATTGATGAATTATTTTTCTTTTCTAGAAATACCAAACTTTCATTTTGAGAAATATTCACAGCCTCTGATTGGAGCAATCCCATTTTCATCTCCAAATAAGATGCTATTTCATAAGAATAATCTAAATCTTCCGAACTTGATTCATAAATCACCTTTTTATACGGAGGAAATATCAAATTCTCCTCCCGATCAATTTTGGCAGAATAATTAACTATAGAAAAATTGCCTACAGAAGGTAGTGTCAATCTCCTATATTCAATTAATATATCTAAGTAATTGATTGTCATCAATATGTATAACTGCTAAATTAATTCCATTCCGGATTATCAAAAGAAATACAAAGGTACGAATTAAGGGATGAATACATAATAGGTGAACGGAAAAAGAAGCCATATCACTATATTTAAATTTAATTTTATTTAAAAACAGGTATCTTTTTTGGATCTGTTAGATCTCCATTCTACCAATAAATTGCAGTTAACTTTGGGATCTCCTATAATTTATTTAACTTTATCTTTGATCAAAATTAAAAATCATGAATAGGAAATTAATTTTAAGTATATTTTTAATCGGAGCCGTAAGTACAACGATAGGTGCTTTTCTAAAGATTGTAAATTTTCAATATTCAGAGGGTTTCTTAATCTTTGGTTTGCTACTTTCATTTTGCACTTATATTGTAGCTTTGATTGATGTAATAAGAACCAGTCAGGAAAAGACTTTTTGGATTTTGCTTTTTATTTTCTTTCCATTTATCTCGGCATTGGTTTATCTTATCAGGACAAGGCATCTGCCTCATCTATAATCATACATTTCAATTGAAATTACATTGTGTTTTTCAATGGGTTTTGACAAGTTTTCGCCGAATTTTAAAAAATAATTACTAACACATAGTAATTTAGGCCATTCATAAGTAATTCAAAAAAGCAGGTAATGGTAATTTATAAAAATATGCCATTAAATTATCTAATAAAATTATCACAACGGAAAATATTCCTTCCATTTTATCATACAATAAGTGACCATCCGACTCCCCACATCAGCAATCTATACCCGATAAGGAATACTAAAACTTTTGAAAAGGATTTAGATACCATATGCTCACACTTTGACCCAATATCTATAGAACGACTCTGCGAAATTGTAGATAAAAATGAGCAAGTCAAAAAACCGGTTTTTCATCTGACTTTTGATGATGGATTAAAAGAGGTCCAAGAGATTATAGCGCCAATATTAGAAAGGAAAGGCATTCCGGCAACCATTTTTATCAATTCTGCTTTTGTGGACAACAAAAGTCTTTTCTACAGATATAAAGTTAGTTTATTAATTGAAGAACTAAAACTGCAAAAAAAATCTGAACAAATTAATTCGTTTTATCCAACTGCGAAATCACTACTACAACTAAAATATAGTGATACGGAAAAAATTCACCTTCTAGCTGAGGACCTTAATGTAGACTTTGATGATTTTCTTCTCAAATCTAAACCTTATTTGACTAGTGAACAGATCAAAAATCTTATTTCGAGAGGCTTCACAATAGGCTCACATTCAATTGACCACCCTTGGTTTAAAGAAATCCCCAAAGAAAATCAAAAAAATCAAATTTCAAAAAGTTGTCACTTTCTAAAAACTACATTTGATTTGAAGGATATGTATTTTTCTTTCCCTTTTTCCGACGAAAATATTAGCGCAGAAACTATAAATTGGATTCACCAAAAACAGCACTCCAAATTATCATTTGGAACTTCGGGATTGAAGGATGATGTCACAAAATATCATTTGCATAGGGTTTCTATGGATGGAAATATTAAGGATGCTGCTTCAATTTTAAATAAAGAATACTTTTTTTACAATATGAAAAGGTTTCTAAACAAGAATAAGATTACTAGACAGTGATTCCCCTTTTAAAATTAGAAGGATGTAGAGAAGGGACAAGAGAGACAGAGAAAAAAATTTCAATGCTTTAATTTTTTGAAACTTTAAAACGAAATTTTATACCTCCATTCAATTTTAATTGATATTAATTTTACATTTAAAATTAAATTTTTTTTTATATTTAATTTTTATCCCTATTAAAAATTAAAAAATGGAACAAATTAAAAAAACGGCGCTTCTGACCGCTGCGTGCAGAGCAAAATTCAATGCCTCTACTCCTTGGAAAGAAAAACACATTTACAAAGATTTGGGGGCAGAATTGATTATTCATGACCCGAGTGAATTTGACACGATTTTATCACAATTCCCTCCAAAAAGTGAGGAGGTCTTTGGCATTAGATTTCATTGGCAAATTGAAAAATTAATGGAACGCCTTTCAGAAATCCAAACATCAGTGCAAGTGGTTATTCTTGGGGCCGGCATGGATATGTCTTATCTTAAGCTAATGGAATCAGAATTATGGACTAAGGTTTCCGGATATTATGAAGTTGATCTTCCTATAACTCAATCCCACAAAAAAGAACTTACTAGTCACATCAGTAATTCTAAGGAAGTAATTTACGTTAATTGTAATTTTAATGAGGAGTCGTTTTTAGACTGTCTAACAATAAAGGGATGGCAAAAAGATAATGCGACTATATTTGTATGGATGGGTGTAAGTTATTATTTATTGGAAACTGCAGTTCATTCTACATTGAAATTAGTATCCCAAACCAACCCAAATTCTTGTTTAATTATGGACTATGCATCTCCAATGCCTGATGATAAACAAGTAACATCTTCTGAAAAGGCTTTAAAGAATTTAAATGAACCAATATTATTTAAATGTCATGATCTTGCATCTTTGGTAGCAACTTTCGGCTTTAAAAAAATTGATCAAACTTCTTTTCTTTCAGAGGTTTTAAATCAAGGTGGCGAAATAATTGACCCTGATGATAAGAGATTGTTAAAATTTAGCGTTATCTATCTGAGTTAGGTTGGATATAATTCAACAAAGACCTCCTTTCACAGAATTGCGGAAGGAGGTCTTATTATTTGCTCGAAATAATTTCCAAATGCAACAACCATAAGAGTCAATGTTTATCTTTATTCATTAAATTAAAATACTAAAATATGTCTACTACACAACTTATTCAGTCCTATTATGATTTTTTCAATACGGAAAATTGGGAAGGTATGCTTTCTCTCCTTGACGAGAATATCCGCCATGATGAAAATCAAGGGGCTGCCCATTATGGAATTGAAAAATTTCGAGAATTCCTGTCTCACATGGAGGACTGCTATCAGGAAAAATTAGAGAATATTGTCATAATGGTTGACAATAGCGGAAAATATGCTTCCAGCAAATTTATAGTTAATGGTAAATACATCAAAACTGACAGAAATCTTCCAGAAGCCAATGGGCAAGAATATAGTTTGGAGGCGGGTACATTTTTCGAACTTAGTGAAGGAAAAATTTCTAGGATTACCACTTTTTACAACTTAAATGAGTGGCTTCAATTAGTAGGATAATATAATTTTCTAGTTATGGAATTCAAAATATTTATTGGTTCGGATATCAATCATATTATTGAGCCTCTGGCAGCTTTAAGAATTAATATATTCAATGACTTCCCTTATTTATATGCAGGAGATCTGAATTATGAAAGTAAATATTTAGAAACCTACATCAAGTCTGATAAGGGATTTGTATTCACCATTGTAGAAAATGGCAAGATGATTGGAGCGACGACATGTATTCCCTTAAAAGATGAAACGCAGGAAGTTAAAGACCCTTTCCTGATGAATGATTATGATATCGAAAAAATATTTTATTTCGGTGAAAGCCTACTATATCCGGAATACAGAGGCCGGGGTATTGGACATCTTTTTTTCGACGAAAGAGAGAAATACGCAAAATCATTTAATCAATATAAATATTCTACTTTCTGCGCAGTGCAAAGACCATTTGATCATCCTATGAAACCAAATAATTATAGAACATTAGATGAATTTTGGACAAAAAGAGGGTATAGGAAAGAAGCGAGCTTAAAGACTGAATTTATTTGGAAAGATATTGAAGAGCCGGAAGCAACACCGAAATTGATGCAATTTTGGCTTAAAAAGCAGTAGATCTGATCAAAGTCCTATTTAAATGCTATTTTACTATCATAATTTGGTAAAATCAACCTTTTAGATTAACAATATCTATCAAGTGTTATTTACTTTGTAAAAAACTAATATGAACAGACCGACATCTGAAAAATATTTTAATGAGGCTAAAAACTATTTTCCCGGAGGAGTTCACTCACCCGTGCGAGCTTTCAAATCTGTTGAGGGACCACCCGCATTTATAAAGAGAGGAAAGGGCGCCTATATTTGGGATGTAGATGATAATAAATATCTAGATTTTTGCTGTTCCTGGGGTCCACTAATATTAGGACACGATGATGCAGGAGTTCGGGAAGCAATCATAGAAGCTGTACAAAACGGAACTTCTTTCGGCACACCCACCTACTACGATCTCGAAATGGGTCGCCTACTATTAGGGCACAATAGAAAAATTGAAAAGATAAGATTTGTAAGTTCCGGAACTGAAGCTGTTATGTCGGCTATCAGGCTTGCGCGCGGCTATACGGGAAGGCAAAAAATAGTAAAATTTGAAGGCTGTTATCATGGACACGTTGATTCATTGATGGTCAAAGCAGGTTCAGGACTAGTAACCTTTGGAGAGTCTACCTCCGCAGGAATAGCTCCCGGAGTTATTAAGGACACACTGGTATTGCCCTTAGACAATGAAGAGGCTTTGACTCAAGTTTTTAAGGAATACGGAGATGAAATCGCCTGTGTTATTATAGAGCCTATCCCGGCTAATAATGGACTATTGCTACAGAGAAAGGAGTATTTGGAATTTCTACGAACCATTACTACACAATATGGCACCTTGCTGATTTTTGATGAAGTAATTTCAGGATTTCGCGTAGGATTTGAAGGTGCGGCAGGTCATTATAACATTCAACCTGATATCATCACATACGGAAAAATTATTGGAGGAGGAATGCCGGTGGGTGCTTACGGAGCTAGTCATCAGATCATGGCAACAGTATCCCCGGAAGGTCCGGTCTATCAAGCAGGTACCTTATCCGCCAACCCTGTTGCCATGGCAGCCGGGCACGCTACATTGCGCAAGCTGGTTCAACCTGAATTCTACAACAAACAAGAAGCAAAAACAAGGTTTTTTATTAATAATATTAAAAACCATATTGCACAAAGAGGATTTGAGGCAAGTGTAGTCATGATTGGATCCATATTTTGGCTCTCGTTTAGCACCGAAACCATCCGCAGAGCCGACCAAATAGATGCATCAAAAATGGATTTATTTAAAAAGTTCCATAAGTTTTTAATGGAAAATGGCGTATACTTAGGACCAAGTGGTTATGAAGTCGGATTTATTTCTTCATCGCATGAGGATCTTAAACTTGATGAAGCTGCTGAGCTAATCAATAAAGGTTTAGACTTGATCTTTGGTTACAAATAGTGTAGAAAATTTTTAAACATCACACAGAGGAATAAATACCATCACTCCAAATGAAACGACTAGACCGCCTTCTTATTTTTTCTTACGGAGTGATAGGCTATATGTTATTGGCTTTTATATGGTGGTCAGTGCTTCTTCACAATAAAAACCAAGATGCTTTTAATGCGAAGGTCGAATTACTTCGAATAGGTATGGTGGCTGAACGTATGTATGAAGATGAAGCTTCCTTTCGAAAAACTACAAGCTTTCTCAACCTAAGTCAGTCTTACAAAAGGCAGGAGATGATGATAATCGGAGAGACGATAGTGTTTGCTGTAATTATGATAATAGGTATTATTCTTATCAATCGAGGATATAAAAAAGAAGTTCAACTTGCCAAGCAACAACAAAATTTCCTTTTATCTATCACCCATGAGCTAAAATCACCACTAGCCTCCATCAAATTAATTCTGCAAACATTGGTCAAAAGAGATTTGGATGCATCTCAAGCTAAATTGTGGGCAGGCAAAGCAATTAAAGAAAGCGATAGATTGAATCAGCTGGTCAATGATCTGCTTCTAGCCGCTCGCCTTGAATCATCCTATTTCTTGCAAAAATCAAAAATAGATCTTGTCGAGGTTGTAAATTACTGCACTTCGAATGTTTTAGAATCCAATGAAAGTGTTTCCATAAGTATTCATTCCATTGAAGAAATTGTTGAGGTAAATGCAGATCGAACGGCGATGGTGACAGCTATTAATAATTTGCTGGGAAATGCTATCAAATACAGTGAAGGAAATGCCGAAATCGATATTGAAATAGAAAAGGAGGCAAATACTGTAATCTTGAAAATTAAGGACAAAGGACCCGGCATTCCCGCCGTGGAAAAAGAACAAGTTTTCAAGAAATTCTATAGAATTGGCAATGAAGAAGTTAGAAAAACAAAAGGCACAGGACTTGGGTTATACATTGTGAAAAGTATAGTGGAGGGTCATCAAGGCACTATAAAAATAAAAGATAACACACCTAAAGGCACCATTTTTACCATTGAATTACCAGCATAAATAATTTAATTATGAGAATATTATTAGTTGAAGATGAAGAGAATATCCGTGACATTGTCAAGATGAATCTTGAAATGGAGGGATATGAAGTTGTCACGGCCGGTGATGGTAAAAGAGCAATTAAATTGACCAAAGATCAACATTTTGACTTGCTCATTCTCGATATTATGATACCGGAAATCAATGGTCTTCAGGTTTGTGAACAAGTACGTTTACGTAATGCCACAGTTCCCATCATTTTTTTAACTGCTAAAGATAATCCTGTTGATAAAATCGAAGGGCTTAAGCGCGGGGCCGATGATTATGTTACAAAACCTTTCAATTTGGAAGAATTTTTGCTGCGGGTGAATAATTTGATTCGGAGATCTTTTAGAAAGGAAGACAATGATGCCTATATTTATCAATTCGATGAGTTTCAAATCAATTTCCAGTCCTATTCCGCCATCGGATTGGACGGAGAATTTCAATTGACTAACAAAGAAGTTCTACTGTTAAAATTATTGATTGATAGAAAAGGTGAAGTTGTATCAAGAGAACAAATACTCCAGACGGTTTGGGGCTATGATGTATTTCCTAGTACGAGAACTATTGATAATTTTATTTTATCCTTCAGAAAATACTTTGAGACTGATCCTAAAAATCCAAAATATTTTCACAGTATAAGAGGAGTTGGGTATAAATTTACAGAGCCAGCAAATGCGAAAGGGTTCGTATAATATCTGTCAATAGCGTTGAAAAGAAAAAAGGAGGTCAAATTAATGAACCTCCTTTTTTAATACCCACTTAGTAACTACTCAGGTAGATGCTTTCAAAAGATAAAAATGAATTATTTTTCGTCAGACGAGTCTGCTTTTCGTGTTAATAGCAGCGCTATTGATACGAAAAGAGACGAAGTATCACGGAAAATAAACATTTTTAGATAGAAATTGATCG
>CALCSX010000363.1 GCA_937894165.1 uncultured Saprospiraceae bacterium
GGTTGGGTAGGTTCTTGGGATTGTGGGTGATTTTAGGCTTTTTCGGAGGGAAGATCCGGAAATGGCCGAAAACCTTCGAAAATGCCATAATGTCAAATTTCACCCTAATCTAACGCCTGAAAAATAATGTCCGTAGAGACGTAGGATCTTACGTCTCATCTTTCGTAGGATCCTACGATTTTCGCAGATTGGGATATTTCATGGAAATATTTTTTTATAACAAATGATAATTCACATTTACGAACGATTTCGACATTGAAAACAAAATCATGCTCATCCTGAAATCAAGTGAATCATGGTTCAGACAATGGATGAGGATTGAAGATTTCTACCTAACGAACGTTCGTTAGCTGAAAAAATACAAATAGAGGTAGACGTATTTGGAATCTATGGCTTTTCGTAGCGTTTACATATTTTCACAGACGGGGATTTTGGTTGGATAGAGGCAAAATACATTGATTAAAATTTTATTGAAAAAATTAAGCAGCTTGACTGATGGCAACTGTAAAAATAGTAACTTAGTCATCAACACTAATTTGTATGCGATGTGGGGTGAAATTAAAATATGGTTGCGGGATTTTGTGAATATAATATTACCCAAATTATGCCTCCTCTGTGAAAAGGAAACAGTGAATGAGGAGGAGATAATTTGCCTGAGCTGCATGTCTCAACTCCCGTACTCAAGACATTGGGATTCTGCGGAGAATGATTTTACTCGCAGACTGGGCAACAGATTTCGTTTCGAAACAGGTGCGGCACTTTTCATAGTTAAGAAGGGGGAAGGTATCCAAAATCTCATCCAAATGTTGAAATATAAAGATCGGGAAGATATCGGATATTGGCTTGGGAGTGTTTTGGGGCATAGGTTGGCCGATAAGAACCATTTCAAGGATATAGATCTGATAATACCGGTGCCATTGCATCCAAAAAAATTAAAGAAGCGCGGCTATAATCAGAGCGTTTCAATATGTCGCGGCTTGGCCGAATCCCTCCAAAAACCGGTCTCGGAATCTAATTTGATCCGGGTGAAAAATACGGTTTCTCAAACCACCATGAACAAAGAACAGCGGCTTTCCAATATTGAAGGAGCATTTTCCTTGCAAAATCCTGAAGAATTGAAAGGAAAACATATTCTTTTAGTAGATGATGTGCTGACGACGGGTGCTACATTGGAATCTGGCGCCCTATCTTTATTGAGTGTTGAAGGTGTGAAAGTCTCGCTGGCAACAGCGGGCTTGGCGGAACATTAAAAATTTATTGGAAAGTATCCTTTTAAAAGTTTTAGATTAAAGGTTTGAGTGGATTGACTTTTACAAACTTGCGCCGCCAGTGTGTTATTAGGTTTTGTCATGATTTTCGCTTCCTTCGGGCAAAAATCCCGCCAAAACCACTAAACTTTCGAAATTTTTCTAACATAGTTTGACCTCTCTGAGGTCATAGGTAGATGGTTCAATAAGGTATTTGGAGACACATTTGCAAACTTGCGCCAGCATTTGATTTTGAAAAATAATTAAGAATTACAGAAGCATTTGAAGGGTATTGAAATATATTTGAAACCATTGAGGCATTAAGAGGCATTAAAGGTGTCATTAAGCACTTAACTTATCTTAACTAACCTTAATTTCTTAATGGTTCCCCATATTCCTTCATCAAGTTATATTGAATGTATTTAAATATCACGAATGTTTTTCATCATTCTCGTATCCGGAAGGATAATCCCGCATCAGGGATAGGAATGATGGCGACGCAGGAGACAGTGCGATAGCACCGCAGCGTAGCGGAGTCATGGAATAGTCCGGCCCTGTACGGATTTGTGTTTAAATCGCTGCAAGAAAACGCCAAATACTGCGTTACTCTCGTATTTGAATCAGTCATTTATTTCCTATAAAATCCTTGGATTCCGATTCCAATTAATTTTAGGGTGTCACTAAAGATTAATTTGAGATTTGATTCTGGGCGAGGCGCAAAACACATACATAGCCTGAGCTATGGAGAGTATTTGCAACGAAGTCAAGGATCAAATATCTTTTAAGTTTAGTGATAATCCCTAATTTAATTGGAATAAGATACTTCGAAAGCCTTGTCTTTGAAGTTTTCTTATCAGCGAGTTGGAAAGGGTAAACCTAGGTTACTCAAGTTTAAATTACTCTTTTGAAATCCGTACAGGGGATGCCCAAATTCTAATTGGAGGAATAGGAATTGCTTTCCATCCATTTCTTCATCTGCTCGCAGCTTTCGTATTTCTTGTCAAGCCAAATGTAGGTAGAAGAAACATTGTCTTCCAACCATCTGTCGATGTAAAATGACTTGCGTTGCTCCACCGCAGCCATGCGTATCTTGGAATAATCTTCCTTCAATGATGCGCGGTGCGGGTCTGTACGTGTAAGTAATTTGATAATCTTATAGGACTTGGAGCGATCTCTGTTAATGATCTCGAATGGCTTTGTAATGCCGTTGATGTCGAGTGTGTCAATAGCGAAATATTCGTCCGGTGAAAGCTCTTCGATCTGGTAAAATGTATTGCCGGATGCCGGATTAATCATCCTGCCACTGTTGGTATAGCTCTGGACTTTCTCGGAGGAAAAGTTTTTGACTGCATTTTCGAATGACATGGAATCTATCAGAATCAAATTTCTTACGGAATCTAGTTTGTTATAAGCAAGTTGCATATCATCGGCACTAACTTTGGGCTTGATAAGAATATGGCGCACGAGTACATTGTTCCCTCGTCTTTCCATCACTTCCAAAATATGATAGCCGAATTCTGATTCGAAAACTTCCGAAACTTCATTCAAATCGATATTGTAAACTACCGCTTCGAATTCCGGCACGAAAGTCCCTCGTTTCGTCCAGCCCAAAGATCCTTGCGCTCTTGCTGAACCCGGATCTTGTGAACTTTTTGCAGCTACCTGCCCGAAATCCTCACCTCCTTCCGTGATACGCTTGCGAATTTCCTCCAATTTGGCTCTGCTGGCAGCTTTCTCCGCCTCATTGACGGTAGGGAAGATGACTATTTCAGCCAATTCCACTTCCGAACCGAAGTAGGGCAATGAATCTTTAGGTATATTTTTGAAAAATTCCTTCACTTCCGAGGGTGTCACCTGAACATCCGCCAAAATAGTTTGCTGCATGCGTTGAGCCATCAACTGGTTTTTCAAGCCTTCCCGCAGTTCCTCCTTCATTTCATTGACTGTCTTTCCATAATATTCTTCGAACTGTTGAATATTATTATTCATCATCCCCAAAGTTCGATCTATTCTAGACTGCAACTGACCTTCCACCTCTGTGTCTGCGATTACGACACTATCCAATTTCGCTCGGTTGACAAGGAGAGACTGTAGCATAATTTCATCCAGAACGCCACAAACTTCCTCGGGTTGAAACTTTTTATTCACTTCTTTGAGGTAGGCTACTTGTTCTTCCAACTCTGACAGATAGATAACTTCGTCACCTACCTTTGCAATCACCTTATCGATGAGCAGTGAAGAGGACTGTGCGGACAATTGATAAACTGCTATTGTGAAAAGTATGGATATCAGGAATTTTATCATTCTAAGAATATTTTAACGTTGTTATTTTGAGTTTCGGTCTGATACAATTCCTCTTTGCGGGATCGGATCAGTTCGAGTTTTCTCTTGTTCAATATGACTCGGGTGGCTTGATCTTTTATATAAGACAATGGCGCCACGTCTTGTCGGGATTTCAATTCAAAAAAGGTCACAAAGTACTTAAAATCTCCGTCAGTAAAAGAGAAATCTTTACTGTAACGAATTATTTGATCATTAATTGAGCCTGCGGGCAGCCTTCCGGAAATATCTGAAAGGGTGTACCAATTCTCTTTGTTGAGCAAAAAATCTTCACCATACCGGTCTGCTATAGACAGCAATTCATTAAAAGATTTTTTCTTATCGGTCTCGCTCCAGAATTTTTCAATTTTTTTGATGAGGTGTCCCGGCAGATTGCGTTTTATTTTCAAATAATGAACTCTGACAATAGGTGTTTGCAGTTGATACTGATCTTTATTGTTTTCATAATACTCATTCAATTCAGCTTCGGAAATAGTAGAGTCCAGTTTCATCTCGACATAATTCTTTTCATACTGATTGAGTATCAAAGTTGCTCTATAATCCTTGACCAATTCATCAATATTGATGTCGGGCGGCAAATTCCGTTCAGCTTCATAAAGAAAAAGTGATTCTTTAACCCATTTTTCGATAATCGCATTGAGCCAGGCCAGGCTGTCAGCTTCGGATAATCCGGTCTGCATCATATTTTCGATGTCGCCGTAAAACAACTTTTTGTTATGCACTTCGGCTAACAATTCACCTTGGTCGGTCCCATCATTCGAAGTTGCATCGCAGGCTAAGAAGGATGCTAAGAAGCAAGCCAATAAACCAAAATTAATCTTACTCCTCCAACTCATCTAAATTATGACACTTATTAATTCTTTACCAATTTGTTGAAAACATCCTTTCTTATTTCAACAGGATAATTCTTACGAAGTTCTTGTATCCACTGCTTTTCCAACACATTTTGGTAATCTGCAATCACAAATCCTCTCGTTTCCTCCAGCTTTTTGACTTGCGGCTCTTCGATATTAACGATTTTATAGAAGGAATAGCTGTCTTCAATTTTTTTCAAGCTCGTAATTTCTCCATTTTTCCATGTTAAACCTTCCGGCAAAGTGTTGTTGGCGGTCTGCTCAAATTTCTTTTGAGAAACATTGATGACTTCAACACCATCGACATTGTATTTGGCTACTACCTCATCCACACCTTTTTTGGAAATATCCTTGTGAATTTTTTTGCTCAATTTCTCATTGTCAGTCTTGATCATGACCATCGTTATATCAGCCGTGCGTGGTGTCATGTATCTGTTCTTGTTAGCTTCATAATAATTTTTAAGGCCAACAGTATCTTCAGAGGCTCTATCCCAGACTTCTTTTTTTGAAATTTCGAAGAATAGCAAACCTTCCTCATATTCTTTCATCAAAAGTCTGAATTCGGGATTAGTACGTTCAAGATTGCGCTCTTCGAAATCAGCAATCATCTCGAACTCATATTCTTTCACAAATTCGCGAAGAAAATTATCCACTGCTCCTGAACGGAATCTATTCATTCTCAATCTGCTATTCGATGCGAGGTATTCTAAAAACTCTGCATCGGTATATCGTTTCTGTTGCCATTCATTTTGGAGGCTGAAAAGTACTCTTGGAGATTTGATTTCCGGAGCATCCCATGTGAAAGCTGCCAAGTCATCATTTTCAATCAATTTCAACATGGCATCATATACGTTCTCATTGAAATTGTAAAGATTGTCCACTTTTATTTTGTCAATTAATTTAGCTTTAGCTTTGGTCTCTCTGTCAGTTCCTGCAATGCGGGGAGAGATGAAATTCACGAATTCCTGTTTGGAAGGAAGTTCTTTTTTGCTAATTCTTTTTATAATATGTAGTCCGAGTTTGCTTTGTATCGGTCTGGTGATGTCTTTATCATTTTGCAAGGCAAATGCGGCATCTTCAAAACCTTTTTCAAACTGATTGATTCCGAAAACCCCTAAATAACCACCTTTTTCCTTGGTCTTGCTATCTTCAGAATAAAGACCGACTGCAGAGTGAAAAGGCAAAGAAGCTTGAATTTCTGCGTAGATATCATTGGCTCGCTTGCGCAATTCAGGACTAACAGTTCCGGAAGGGGAAGCTCTGAGTAAAATATGCGCTATTTCGATCTCTCCTCTAGCGGGTCTCTTTTCGTTGACTTTGACGATATGATAGCCCAGAACTGTTCTTACCGCACGGCTGTATTGTCCCGGTTCGGTTTCATACACTGCATTTTCAAGTTCATAATAGCCGTCGGGGAAAAGTGCCGTATAAAAACCCATGTTTCCACCTTGATTTTTCGAATTTTGGTCTTCAGAAACTTCCTTTGCCACCTCAGCAAAATCTTCGCCCATCTGCAATCTGGAATATGCTTTCATCGCTTTATTGTAAGCAATTAAAGTATCGTTAGGAGAGCCGTTTTTATTTATTTGAAATAAAATGTGGCTAAAGTTGACATCATGCTGCTTCCTTTCATAGGCTTCGATAGCCAGCGATTCTTTGACTTGTTTATCAAATAGGTAGGAGTTAGTCAATTGTTTTTTATAACCTTCCAATTCAGTTACATACTCCGGATTTTTATCGAGATTTTGTTCTCTGGCCGATTTAACTTTTAGCTTGAAATTCTGAAAGAGATTCAAATACTCATTGAGTGACCGCTCGGAATAGTCTGCATCTTTTGCATTGGTTTTTTCGTAGATATACTTAAATTCCTCAACAGTAACTTCGGTGTCTCCGGTTGTGAATAGAACATCGGAGGCGTTCTGAGCTAAGCTTACGGATGCAGACAAAAAGCCGGCAAGAATAAAAAATAATAATCTCATTTTGAGGTACATTTTTTTAAAGAATGAAAGTTTCGTCGCAAATTTACTCAATTAGCTTAGAATTTTAAGAGTTTTTCAAATTCAGTATTTAGAAATTGACAACATAAGTGGTTGTACTTTCTGAAAAGGTCCTGTTTGAATAAATTGTTTATCAGAGTGAGAACTTGAAATGATAAAAATTATTGTAAAAAGCGAGAATTTAGGATTAAAATCGTATTTCTAGAGTAATCTGAGGGCGGGAGTGCCCCTTTTAGGCAGGGTTAGGGGGCTGCAGAGCCTTAAAAAACAATAACAATATTCTATAAATTGCTTACCCGCGCCCCACATTCCCCTAAAGGAAAGCGATAGGTGTCTTATCTTGCCTGCGCACGCCCCACATTCCCCTGAAGGGGACGCCCCACGCTTCCAATCAAAAAGAATCCTTTTGTAATGCTAGCACTTTCTATAGCTCTGCAAATCTCAAAATATAAATTATTGCAGAAAACGACTATTTACGAGTTTATATAAACTCTCTGCACTCTTTTGGAGATAGACGTTAAGACTTCGTAAGGGATAGTGTCCAGCTTTTCTGCTAAAATCGAAATGGGAAAATCATGAGAGAAAACCACCGCCTCGTCGCCTTCCTGCGCTTCCGGAATAGCTGTTACATCGACGATACACATATCCATGCAGATGCTTCCAATAATGGGTGCCGGCTTGCCATGAATATATAGAAAAACGCCTCTTCTCCCGGCATCTCTGCGCAAACCGTCGGCATAGCCCAATCCAATGGTAGCAATGCGTGTAGGCTTATCAGCTTTCCAGGTTCTGCCGTAACTGACACTTTCACCTGCTTGAATGATTTTGATCTGCGAAATGAGTGATTTGAAAGTGAGTGCATGAATAAGTTGAGGCGATCTGGGATTATCGGGAATCAAGCCGTACATACCTATGCCCACTCGTACCATTTCCATTTCGTATTCCGGAAATCTTAAAATGCCGCTGCTATTCAAAATATGTCTCATGGGGCGATAACCAATTTCTGTTTCGAAAGCTTCGGAAAAAGCGATAAAGTCCTCCGCCTGCCCTGCTGTGAAATTATCTTCCGAGGGGATGTCAGAGGAAGACAGGTGTGAAAAAATACTAGCTATTCGGATATAAGCTTCATTTTCTTTAATAATTTGAAAAAGCGCAGGAAAATCTTCTCTTCGAAAGCCCAATCTATTCATCCCGGTCTCAATTTTCAAGTGAACAGGAAAATTAAATAGTCTGCGATTTTTGAGAAAATCAAGAAGTGTTTTTAATTGGCTTATGGAAAATATTTCCGGTTCCAATTGATATTTTACCAAGTTTTCAAATGCCTGTACATCTGTATTCAGAACCATAATAGGCAATTTTATACCATTTTCCCTCAGCTCCACTCCCTCGTCGGCATAGGCTACACCGAGATAGTCAATTCTCTGATTTTGCAACCAGGAAGCCACCTCCACACTTCCGGCACCGTATGCTGCAGCCTTTACCATGACCATTATTTTGGTTTCGTTTCTCAGGCGGGCTGCCAGGAAGTTCAGGTTGTGACGAAGGGCGGCAAGATCTATTTCAAGTAGAGTTTGATGTTGCTTAATGGAGAGTTCGTTGACGATTTCTTCCAAAGCATAATGGCGTGAACCTTTGACCAGAATAATACTGTCTTTTATCGCCTTTCTATCAAATTCTCTGAGGAATACGGCAACATTTTCATAATGCTGATGTGGAATATCATTTAGTCGGGAAGAAATATCGCCCAGGTATTCTCCAATACTTATCAGGAGGTCGACGGGCTGATCGTTGATGATTGCGGCGAGAGCCTCTTTGGTTGTCTCGCGAAATTTTTCCTCTTTTTGAAGGGCGAAATCGCTGATGATGAGTATTCTTTTCCTTTCCGCTGCATTGAGTTTCAAAAAATTGAAGGCCACCCTAAAGCCACTTAGATCGGCACTGTAACTGTCATTGAGCAGGAGTGAATTGAAAATGCCGTTTTTTAGTTCCAATCTGTTCTTAAGTGCCTCTAAATGAGCGAATTTTAGAAGAATTTCATCATTTAAAAAGTCTAGAGCATGTAAATAAGCTAAACAGCTCATCGCATTTTCGAGAGAAGCAGAATCTAAAGCTTTTATCTGAATAGCGTATTCCTTTCCATTAATTTTGGATTTTACAGTGGTAGTCGAGTCATCTCTGATGATGTCAACAATTTGCAAATCCGATGCTTCATTGTTTCCCCAGCTGATAACTTTTTTGTCAGGGAAATGATCGATAAGTGCTTCATGAATTTTCTCATTGTCCCTCGGATAAATGATGGTGTGACAAGTGGCAAACAGCTTTATTTTCTCTTCAATTTTCTCCTCTTCACTTTCGAATCCATCATCATGAGCGCTACCAATGCCGGTAAAAATGCCTATGTCCGGTCGAATCATTTTGCTTAAAACATCCATTTCACCTGCCTTCGAAATCCCTGCTTCAATGAGTGCGATGACATCAGTATGTTTTATTGAAAGAATAGAAAGCGGAACACCTATTTGAGAATTGTAGCTTCCCGGGCTTCGACCGACAGAAATTTCTTTAGGAATGAGGGTTGCCAGCCATTCTTTCACGATGGTTTTGCCATTAGAACCTGTTATTCCAACGAAAGTAGTTTCTGACAATGTATTACGATGATGCGCTGCCAAGGTTTGAAGGGCGCTAAGAGGATTTTTTACTCGAAATAATACAGTATTTTCCAGAGGAATTTCGGGCTGATATTTTTCTTCCACTACAAAAGCTCTGGCTCCCGCGCGGTAGGCTTCAGGAATGAAATCGTGTCCGTTTTTTTTGTTGCCTTTGAGTGCGAAAAAGAGAGTTTTGTGCGCGAAGGGCAGATTTCGGGTATCTATTGAGAAATATTCAACGGTTTCTTGCTCGAAATTGCCCTGAACATTAGCATTTATAACTTTAGCAATCGTTTGGATATCGAACTTCATTGAATTCAAAGATTTACTGAATTAATGAGAAGGTAATTTAGCAAAACCTCCCGGGTTCTGTTGTTCTTATTTAATAAGATCAAAACCGATGTCTTTTCGGAAATATTTGCCTTCAAAAGTGATTAGTGCTGCTGCTGACATAGATTTCTTTAATGCTCCTTCCAAATCCTTGTCGAGAGCGGTAAATGCCATGACCCTTCCCCCATTGGTTTTAAGGACATGCTTTTCTGCTGCTGTGCCTGCATGGAAAACCAAGCAATCATTTATATTTTCAAGACCATCGATTGCCATCCCTTTTTTATATTCGTTCGGATATCCACCGGAAACAACCATCACTGTTGTGGCATATCGGGTATCCGCGATACATTTTTGATCATTCAAATTGTTGGTTTCGAGCGCCAAAAACCACTCTACGATGTCATTCTGAATCCGTGGAATTATCACCTCCGTTTCAGGATCTCCTAACCGGCAATTGTATTCTATGACATAAGGCTCTTCTCCTACCAAAATTAATCCCAGAAAAATAAAACCATGATATTTGATCTTCTCATTTTTCAATCCTTCCAATGTGGGTTTGATGACCCTTCTTTCCACTTTTCGGAGTAAGGTTTCGTCGAGAAAAGGTACAGGACTCACCGCGCCCATCCCACCGGTATTGAGACCGGTATTGCCTTCGCCGATCTGCTTGTAATCCTTCGCTGAAGGAAGAATTTTGTAATGAGTGCCATCTGTAAATACAAAACATGAAAATTCTATGCCTTCAAGGAATTCTTCGATAACCACCTTCTTGCCTGCCTCCCCAAACTGGCCTTCAAACATACCTTTTAAAGTTGATTTCGCATCATGTTTGTAATCTAAAATTATGACACCTTTTCCCGCTGCTAAGCCGTCCGCTTTCAGGACTATTTTTCCTTTGAAAGAATCGATATAATCATTGGCTTCTTCGATGTTTTCGGCTGTAAAAGTAGCATATTTGGCTGTCGGGATATTGTTCTTCTTCATGAACAATTTAGCAAAATCTTTAGAACCCTCCAGCATAGCGCCCGCTTTAGTCGGTCCTACTACGATGACATGTTTCAGATCATTTATGCCTTCAATATAATCACAAAGACCTGCCACAAGAGGTGCTTCCGGACCTACGACAACTATTTTTATATCATTGTCTCTTATAAACTTTTCTATGGCCTCAAAATCCATCTGATCAATATCGACATTGAGGGCGATTTTTGAAATTCCGGGATTTCCCGGAGCTACATACAGTGTTTCACATTTCTCACTTTGTGTGATTTTCCAAGCCAATGCATGTTCTCTTCCCCCACTGCCGATTAATAGTATATTATACATAGATGGATTGATTTCAATTTTGTGCAAAGATAGCTAAATTTATGTGATTTGAGCTTTTGGTTTTGAAGTTGGAGACCGGTCCTAATCTTGTAAATTATTTACTAAATTTGATAGGTGTCGGTTTAGAAAGTAAGGCAAAACCATTCTGTAGCTCATGAAAGTTTTGGTTATAAATGATTTGAATACAAGCAGTTGGAAATAAGAAAAATCACCTTACCTTTATGGTTTTTAAGGAAAAATATTGAATTGTTATTATGGAGATAAGATTCATAGATAGTTTTCATAAATTAGGTGACCATTTGACAGAAAATTTACCAACATTTCTTGTCTTCTTATTGGTATTGGGTTTAACTATACTTGCAGCCTACCTTTTCAGGTTGTTTTTTAACAGGTTTGTGATAAAGAGTTCCCGACTCATAAAAAATGATCCTACCAATTACAAATTTTTAGGTCATGTACTGGTTGCCATCATTTACATTATTGGTATTGGCATAGCGGTATACGAGACTTCTGCTTTAAGAACTTTGGCTACTTCGATGCTGGCTGGGGCGGGAATTTTGGCTCTTGCGGTGGGATTTGCCTCCCAGCAGGCACTAAGTAATTTGGTGAGTGGGATAATGATTGTGATTTTCAAACCCTTCCGCGTGAATGATAGACTTAACTTGCAAGGTTTCAATGGAATGGTAGAGGATATAACGTTGAGACATACGGTGATTCGGGATTTTGAGAACAAACGGATCATTGTGCCCAACACTGTTATCAGCAATGAGATTTTAATCAATGCTGATCTGGATGATCCCCTCGTTTGTCGTTTTATTGAATTTACTTTTAATTTTGATGAGGATCTTTCCAAGGTGAGAGCTATCATGAGTGAGGAAATATCCAATCATCCTGAATTCATTGATAAAAGGACGGTTGAAGATATAGAAAATGGCATACCTTTGGTTGTAGTTCGTGCGGTGAAGGTGCTGGAGTATGGGGTCTTAATGAGAGCTTATGCGTGGGCGGGAGACAATGGCAAAGCATTTGTCTTAGGTACTGATGTCACTGAGACTATTTTAGTAAGATTTAAAGCAGATAACATAAAAATCGGATATCCTCATCGGAATATTTCCCTTATTGGAAATGCTAAGATCGAAAGGGTTGATGATAAAGAAAATTAAATTATAGCTATAGTGGGATTCGGAGTTTGCAAGATTCGAAATAGGAAGACTTTGGTCTATGCTGCCATTCTGATGCTTCAGATGACAGTATGGAACACATCCGCTATCGCGCAAAATCCCGATAGTATTCAAAATCTTTTTTTGGAAAGAATGCTTGCCTCAGGGCAGCTTGTTCCGCAAGATACTATTCAGCAAGTTTACAAAATTGATGGCTCTAATCCATTCGAAGTTGATCACCAATTGCTCCCCAAGGCAGAAAAATCAGTGGAAGTGCAGGAAGCGCCAATGGAAAATGAAAAAAGTATTCTTTTCATCGCTATGATTTTAAGTTTAGCACTACTGGCCATTACGATAGGGGATAATAAGAAGACTTTTGGAAGGTTGATAAGGTCACTCAATAACAGCAACTATCAAAAACTATTTTACCGTGACAGCAGATCCAATTATCCGGCCATGCTTATCGTTTTATACATATTTGCATTTATCAGTATTTCGATTTTTATCTATCTGATATTAGGCTATTACAATGTCAATTTTAATTTAGATAGCACTACTTATCTTTTGGTAATTATTCTACTGATTTTAAGTGCAATGATATTGATTAAACATTTATTTTTAAACTTTTTATCCTATGTATTTCCGATAGATAAAGAGGTCAAATTATATTCCTTTTCGATGATGCTGGCACTAATAGCTACGGGCATTTTGATTGCTCCGGTCAATGCAATTATTGCATTTGGGGATGAAAGTTACATTAAACTTTTTATTTATATAGGGATTTCCATAATTATTTTCTTTTATATTTTTCAACAGTTTAGAGGCATTCTGTATGGTAGTCGGTATCTGGTGTATAATACTTTCCATTTTTTTCTTTATATTTGCACCGTCGAAATATTACCCATGGCATTAATAGCCAAAGTGATAAGTAATTTTTAGCTGTAAAGCGGGGACTTTTCATCAAAATCTTTTTGAATGACAGTAAAGTTAAATAGTAAAGTGGAATCTTATAAAAAGATAAAATCCATATTGGTTTCCCAACCCAAACCGGAAAGATCTCCCTATTATGAATTGGAGAAGAAGTTCGATCTACAAATTGACTTCCGACCTTTTATACATGTGGAAGCAGTGACAGAGAAGGAGTTTAGAAAATATAGAATTAGACCTGAAGATTTTTCAGCAGTTATCTTTACGAGTAAGAATAGTATAGATCATTTCTTCAAGTTGTGTGAAGAGATGCGTGTCAAGATGAGTCAGGATACGAAGTACTTTTGTATCTCCGAAGCGGTGGCAAATTACCTTCAAAAATTCATTATATATAGAAAGCGTAAGGTTTTCGTGGGTACAAAAAGTATTAACGATTTAGCTCCTTATCTGATGAAACATAGGGCGAAGGAGAAATTCTTTCTTCCTTGTTCCAATCTTGGTGCACAGCCTGTAACGCAATTTTTGGATGAAAATAGTTTCAATTGGCAGGAGGGTATGATGTATAGGACTGTGAGTTCAGACCTAAGTGATCTTTCAGATATTACGTATGATGTTTTGGTATTCTTCAGCCCATTGGGGATAGAATCTCTTATGGATAATTTCCCTAATTTCAAGCAGAATGATACCCGAATAGCAGTTTTTGGACAGAGTACGGCACAAGCGGCAGCAGATAAAGGATTAGTAGTGAATATAGCAGCACCTATTGATGAAGCACCTTCGATGCCAATGGCATTAGAGTTGTACCTTCAAAAGTCCAACGTATAGTCATTTTACCATTGTAAATGCTGAGTAAATTTATCAAGGAAAGGCTTCAAGATACATTGCCCGGAGAGCATGCTCACAGAGAAATGGCACCTTTGGGCAGATATTCAATTTCTCCGAAAAATTTGAATCCCAAAAAAGCTGGAGTGGCGGTAGTATATACGCCGGACGAGGATTTAGGATCAATTATTTTCATTCAAAGGAGTACAGTCTTAGAGGATGTCCACAGTGGTCAAATTTCCTTTCCCGGAGGAAAATTCGATGCTAAATACGATAATGATTTGTTGGATTGTGCATTGCGGGAGCTCAGAGAAGAGATAGGATTGTCATTATCTCAGGAAAATTTTTTAGGCCCACTTTCAGAATTATTTATACCTGTTTCCAACTTCATGGTTTTTCCTTACGTTTTACTTCTGAAATCCAGGTTGGAGGTTATGGAAATCGATAGAAGGGAGGTAAGTGAGGTATTTGAATTGCCGGTAAGTCATCTTTTGCAAGAAGCCAATGTTGATCGCAGGGAAATGGTAACGAGCACCGGAGTGAAAATTAAAGATGTACCTTGTTATACTTTTAGAGATAAAATAATTTGGGGAGCAACAGCGATGATTACCAGTGAATTTCTAAGAATCTTCAAAGAGTCCACCAAACACCATTAAAAATTTGTTAATTATTTAAATTCAAACGACTAAATATACTAAAAATATTTAATTTGTTTGTATTTTTGCCTTTATATAAGGTATTTGATATTTAAAATCACTTGAAATCACCATATTTTTATAGAGTACATTGTACTTTGAACTATTAAAACCATTCAGCATGAAAATTATTAAACTCTTTTTATTATTATTTTTATCATCCTTCGCCTTCAATATGATGGCACAGTCTTGTGAACTTGACAATCTGACAGTGCTATTAAATCCATGTGACGGAGAAGAATTTTCAATCAATTACGATTTTACTTTTTCTGAACCGACAAGTAGTGAATATCGACTGTTTGTTGATGGTGAAGAAATAGGTGTTTATCCATACCACCTAAGAAATATAGAGGTTGCTCTTGAAGGCGCCCTTCCTCGGAATATTACTGTAAGAGTTGAAGATAGTACCGATTCAGATTGTTTTGCAGAGACATCGTTTAACTTTTTGGGTTGTGATCCGGGATCTTGCAGTATAACTATAAATGATGTGGATACAGAGTCATCATCTTGTTTCGGAGATGGAACTTTCGACATTGATGTGGATTATGACTTTAGCGTAGAAAACGGAACACTATTGAATGTTTATGCTAATGGCGTTTGGATCGAAACTGTAGAAGCAAACGATACACAGTCCTTATACTTGCTTTCATTTATAAAAGGAGTTGGTGATATTGAAACCCTTACAATAAGTGTAGCAGATTTTCCTGCTTGTAGTGCAGAATTTGAATTCGAAACAGTGGAATGTTCAGGTTGTAACATTTCCAATATTGAGGTAGAAATTAGCGATTGTTCCAATGGTGAATTTTATGCCACTATAGATTTTGATATAGTTAATTCAACATCTACTTTTATACTTGGTGGCAATGGAGAAACTTACGGTAACTTTTCGTATGATGAGCTTCCGGTGACGGTAGGACCACTTGCCGCTAGTCCTGATATAGAATATGAATTCTTAATTATAGATGTAGATGCTTCGCAATGTTTCAATTTTTATAATTTAGGAGTTGTAGTTTGTAATGAATTTCAATGCCAAATCTCGAATTTATCAGCTGATAATATGACTTGTAATGGCGAGTCGGCTTATGATGTAATGATTAATTTTGACGCTTCTGGGACTCCTTCCAATGATTTTGAAATTTCATTCAACGGTTCTGTAATTGACACGGTAAATATAGATGATCTTCCGTATTTGATAGAAAATATAGAGGCTACGACTCCGGGATCTGATGAAGTTACTGTTTGTGCTATCGGTGACGAAGAGTGTTGCGAAACTATCAATATCCAACGTCCAAATTGCTCTTGCGAACTTTCAGAGATTGAAGTTCTCAGTGTAGGTTGTGAGGATAATGAGGAAGATTATTTCGTGGAATTAAGACTGGAGAGTAGCCTTGGTGCAGGAACCAGCTTTGATGTGACAGTGAATGGAATTGCATTTACGACTTTAATCGATGTTCAGGGAACTTTTGAAATAAGAGATATTATTTTAGGAACAGGAGATGTTGATGAAATAACTATTTGCTCTACTTTGGATCCAACATGTTGTATTTCTGTTGATGTGACCAAACCAAATTGTGAGACAGCATGCCCTATAGAATCGATTGAGGTAACTGCCGGTGCATGCGACGAATTATTGTTTCCGGCAACCATCACTATTGACTATACAGGAGAAGATACAGATTTTCTGATTATAGAAGTGAATGGCGACATCGTTGGTACATTCCCGGCTTCAAGTTTCCCGGGAACAGTGAGTGGTTTGTTGGGTGATGGAGAGACAGATTATAATGTCGAAGTTTTTACTGAAGACCGAAGCTGTTCTCAGTCATTTACGCTCGAAGCTGTTGATTGCTCATCAAGTATCACTGAAGGCGTTTTAAATGGAGAAATATCCAGCCGCATATACAATGGTGAATTGATAATGGATTATTCAATTCAGAGTTTCGAAAGAGCTGATTGTTCACTTATTGATATGAGTGGTAGAACATTATGGTCTCAGAAAAACGTTGAATTAAACGGTACGGGAAGTCAGCGATTCCAAGTTAATGGATTGACTAACGGCGTTTATATATTAAGAATGAACAATGAAAATTTTGTTTATGTCAATAAGATATTAGCTAGATAATTTTATCCCAAAAGCTTCTAGCTAGAGCTGCTCTTCATTGCGAGGGGCAGCTTTTTTTTGCTTAATGCCTAGGTATTGTAGCTTGCGCAATGTTTTGTTTGGTGAAAATCAAGCTATTACTCTTCAAATTTGGTAGCGGGAAGAAAAGCGTGGGTATTTTAAGTCATTGCTCCTAAAAATTGCCTATTTTTGCGCTTAGAAAAATTTATTGATATGATTCCAGTCGAAATATATAAGCCGAAACACCATTTGCGAATTGTTACTGCAGCCGCTCTCTTCGACGGTCATGATGCAGCTATCAATATCATGAGAAGAATTCTCCAAAGTAGTGGAACGGAAATAATTCACCTCGGCCACAATAGATCGGTAAGAGAAGTTGTCACTACTGCCATTCAGGAAGATGCACAGGCCATCGCCATCACTTCCTACCAAGGCGGGCATGTTGAATATTTCAAATATATGCATGATTTATTGAAGGAAAATGGTGCCGGTCATATCAAAATATTTGGCGGAGGCGGAGGAACTATCCTTCCTGAAGAGATCCAAGAATTGCAAAATTACGGTATTGAAAGATTGTATTCCCCGGACGACGGAAGACATCTGGGCTTGCAAGGGATGATCAATGATTTGATGGAAAGAAGTGATTTTCCCGTCGGTCATGAAATAGATCTTGACATCGACAATCTTAGTTTCGACTCTCACAAGAATATCGCGCGCTTGATCAGTGCAGTGGAGAATTTTCCCGAAAAACATCAATCACTTATAGCTTCTATTCAGACAAAAGCTGAGGATGTAAAAATTCCGGTTTTAGGAATCACAGGAACAGGGGGAGCGGGAAAATCCAGTTTGATCGATGAAATAATAAGAAGATTTCTACTTGATTACGAGGACAAGAAGATTGGAATTATCTCCGTAGACCCTTCCAAAAGAAAATCCGGTGGTGCACTTCTCGGCGACAGGATAAGAATGAATGCCATAACAGAAGGCAGGGTTTTCATGCGCTCTCTAGCCACCCGCCAAGCCAATCTAGCACTTTCGAAACACGTTCGCTCAGCCCTCGATATCTTCAAAATATCAGGTCTGGACTTTATCATTCTCGAAACCTCAGGAATCGGGCAATCCGATACAGAAATAGTCGATCATTCCGATGTTTCCTTATATGTTATGACGCCGGAATACGGAGCAGCCACCCAACTCGAGAAAATTGACATGCTTGACTTTGCCGACGCTATTGCCATCAATAAATTCGACAAAAAAGGTGCTCAAGATGCTCTACGCGATGTCAAAAAACAATTTCAGCGCAACCATATGCTCTTCGACAAGAACACCGCTGATATGCCTGTCGTTGGTACTATCGCCTCCCAGTTCAACGATCCCGGAATGAACAAACTCTACCGGATGATCATGGACAGAGTCGTCGAAAAAACCGGCGCCGATCTGAAGTCAAATATCCCTTTTGGTAGCTCAGAAAGCGAGAAAATTTATATCATACCTCCCGCCAGAGTCCGTTATCTCTCAGAAATTACCGAAAACAACAAAAAATATGACAAGTGGGTGGATGATCAAGTAGGACTGGCGCGCCAGCTTTTTGCACTTCATCACACCATAGAATTGCTAAAAAAGGAGAAGTTCCAGGATGCACAGTCAGTAATCGACCCGCTACAATCCAAATTCGATGAGCTTTATGAATTGCTTCATCACGATGGTAAGAAAATACTAAAAGGCTGGGAGGAGAAGAAAAATTCTTATACGGGAGAATACTACAGCTATTTTGTCCGTGGTAAGGAAATCAAAGTGCCCACGCAGGTGACCACCCTCTCCCACAGCAAGATTCCAAGAGTCGTACTTCCTAAATTTAAGGATTGGGGGGAGATTTTAAGATGGGTTTTGCAGGAAAATGTTCCGGGAGAATTCCCTTACACAGCCGGTGTTTATCCCTTCAAGCGGGAAGGTGAAGACCCGACCCGAATGTTTGCGGGAGAAGGTGGACCGGAAAGGACGAATAGAAGATTTCACTACCTCTCCCTCGACATGCCTGCCAATAGATTGTCTACAGCCTTCGACTCTGTGACCCTCTACGGAGAAGATCCCGATCACCGACCGGATATTTATGGCAAGATTGGTAATTCAGGCGTAAGCATTTGCAGCTTGGATGATGCCAAGAAACTTTATTCAGGCTTCAACCTTTGCCACCCTGCTACCTCAGTTTCCATGACCATCAATGGTCCGGCTGCTACCATTACGGCTTTCTTTATGAATACCGCAATAGACCAGCAGTGCGAGCTGTATATCGTCGAAAATGGCTTGGAGGATCTGTTGGATCAGAAGAAAAGAGAATTGTACGACGATCGAGGAATGCCGCGCCCAAAATATAATGGGAAATTACCTGCAGGAAATAATGGTTTGGGTCTTAAAATGCTCGGAATTACCGGCGATCAGGTCTTAGAACCGGAAATCTATGCTCAAATAAAAGCCAAAGCCCTCTCCTCAGTTCGAGGCACTGTGCAAGCGGACATTTTGAAGGAAGATCAGGCTCAAAATACCTGCATTTTTTCTACAGAATTTGCGCTTAAATTAATGGGTGATGTTCAGGAGTACTTTATCCAACAGAACATCCGTAATTTTTATTCCGTTTCCATTAGCGGATACCATATTGCAGAAGCAGGGGCTAATCCCATAACCCAGTTGGCGCTTACCCTGTCCAATGGTTTCACCTATGTGGAATATTATTTGAGCCGTGGTATGGATATCAACGCTTTCGGCCCGAACCTTTCATTTTTCTTTTCCAATGGCATCGATCCGGAATATGCGGTGATCGGTCGTGTGGCGCGAAGAATCTGGGCAAAAGCACTCTCGAAAAAATACGGTGCCAATCCAAGGGCTCAAATGCTTAAGTATCATATTCAGACCTCAGGGCGCTCATTACATGCTCAGGAAATTGATTTTAATGATATCCGCACAACTCTTCAGGCACTTTATGCCATTTATGACAATTGCAACTCCTTGCACACAAATGCTTACGACGAGGCGATCACTACTCCGACGGAAGAATCAGTGCGCCGTGCAATGGCCATTCAGCTTATTATTAACCGTGAGTTAGGCCTGGCGAAAAATGAAAATCCGCTTCAGGGCTCCTTTATTATCGAAGATCTTACGGAGTTAGTTGAAGAAGCCGTTTTGAGCGAATTTGACCGCATTACGGAGCGCGGAGGGGTTTTAGGAGCCATGGAGACCATGTACCAACGATCGAAAATTCAGGAAGAGTCGCTTTATTATGAAACCCTGAAACATACCGGAGAATTCCCGATTATTGGTGTCAACACTTTTTTAAGTTCGAAAGGCTCACCAACCGTACTGCCGAAAGAAGTGATCCGGGCGACGGAAGAAGAAAAGCAATATCAGATCTCAATGTTAAAAAACCTGCATCAGGGCAATAGTGACAAAGCGGAGAATGGTATTCGCGAAATTCAGAAAGCCGCCGTTCAAAATCAAAATATGTTTGAGCAACTGATGGAAATCTGCAAATACGCTTCGCTGGGTGAAATAACAAACGCATTGTTCGAAGTAGGCGGACAGTACAGAAGAAATATGTAATAAGGTTTGGGCGTGCCCCTTCCGCAAAAGAAATTGATCGAAAAAAATCAATCAAATTTGCGGAAGGGTCGGGCTATCCGCTGCAAATCCTCGCTTTTGTAATATCATTTTGAGATTCAGATACCAGAAACCAGGACAAAAGCTGTGGGTTTTCCGCTCATATCCCTCACGCGTAAGCTAGCTAATTATTTAGCGAAGCGATCTCACTAACGCAAATTAACAGAAAATACAAGCGTGGCCAGAGCCGCCAAATAAAGTACCAAAGAGTTTATAGAAGAACTAACCCAAGCTGGCCAGAGCCACCCGAATAACGCGGGGCAATTAGAGAAGAGAGGGTCAGGAAAATAGAAATCAGAATACCAATGCGC
>CALCSX010000364.1 GCA_937894165.1 uncultured Saprospiraceae bacterium
CAAAACGAGGTTTTCTCCACTTGTTTCACAGGGCTATACCCTGTGCTAAGATATTGCGCCACCTTCGGGGCTTATTGTGAAATATTGAAGGCACGCAATACAAACTTGCGTTGGCAGTAGATCGGTAAAGTGTTATAGGCACATTTAAAACTTGCGCCAGCAGATTAGACCGGAAAGATTATTAAAGGCACATTTAAAAACTTGCGCCAGCACAATAACTGGAAGATTGGTATAGTAACATTTAGAAACTTGCGCCAGCAGAGATCAGGATTTAGGTATAAATCCGGTTTTGTCATGATTTTTGCTTCCTTCGGGCAAAAATCCCGCCAAAACGAGGTTTTCTCCACTTGTTTCACAGGGCTATACCCTGTGCTAAGATATTTCGCCACCTGCGGGGCTTATTGTGAAATATTGAAGGCACGCCATACAAACTTGCGTTGGCAGTAGATCGGTAAAGTGTTATAGACACATTTACAAACCTGCGCAAACAATGTTATTGGCTTTAGTCACGATTTTTGCTTCCTTCGGGCAAAAATCCCGCCAAAAGTACTTTACTTTTAAATTTAATTCTAAGATAGTTTGACCTCTCTGAGGTCATTCGAAGAAGGAATTTTCACACTTGAGCCTTTAAATGCACGCTTATTTGGAAAAAAATGCAAAATAAGATCAAATGATTGATCTTATTTGGAAAAAAATACTAAATAAGATCAAATGATTGATCTTATTTAGTAAGAAAGAATGAAATAAGGATAATTCTGTCAATTTTTGGACTTATTTTAAGATTATAAAATTATAAACTAAAATCTGTTTTATAATTAAACTTTGCTGTCAAGCGTATTTTTGCCTACGGTATAAGCGTAGGAAGCTGCCGGGATATATTGAATGTTCAGTCCTTCAAATTCCTTATTTCCCTCCCTGTTTATGGTAGTAACAAGGGGGTTTTGTAATTTATTCTCTTTACAGAATTTGATAAGGCTCTTCAAATCCTTGGGGTGATCATAATATCGATCGCTCCATTTGATTTCCAATACCCAAGATGGTTTTAATGTCTTACTTAATCCCACTAAATCCACTTCCCCTCCGGTCCATCGTCCATACCATAGAGTGAATGATTCTCTGTGCATCCATTGAGCGAAAATGGCAGTTTCTACCATATGTCCAATCATCTCATCAGTGGCTGTGATAGGAGAGAATAGAGCACTTCTCAAAGAAGGGTTGGTAAGGTAAATTTTAAAAAAATTGTCTCGTTTAAACCGCTTTCCACTTTGGTCGATCCGTCGCACCAATTTGATTAAGTAAGCTGCTTCTAAGTATTCGAGATACTTTTTGAGCGTATTCTTTGGAACTTGTGATTGTCGACTCAAGGTTTCTAGAGAAAATTCTCCACCGCTATTGTACGCAATCGTAGTGAAAAGCGAGTTCAATTCTCTCGTATCTGCAATCCCATAAAGGCTTGGCAAGTCTCGAAGCAAAACTTTGTCTACAATATCCTGACGAATATATCTCCCGGGATTCTCTTGTATTTTTTGAGAAAAAATTACTTCCGGATATCCTCCGAAATTGATGTAGTCGATAAAATGCTTGTTCAATTCGTCCAAAAAACTTGTCGAGTAAAACTCTGTTGTTAAGCCATCCCATTCCACATCAATTGATTTAATAAGTTTGTCAAGACCTTTTAAGGCAATATATTCATGAAAAGTAAGTGGAGGAAGAAGAAAATCAGTAAACCTTCCGGCACCACTCTCAGTGCTTGCGAATTTTAGGGCAGCTGCAGCAGAGCCGGAAACGATGAATTTATCTTTTCGGTAACTATCCACTAAGGATTTCAAGTGAACTTCCCAGTCTCGACAATATTGAATTTCGTCAAAAATAATCGTCCAGTCAGACTTATCCGACAGTCCGGTCGCTTCTTTGGCATAAAGGAATAATTGTTCTAATGGGATATTATTGTAAATAGGATTTTCAATAGTGATAAAGATGATTTTCATTGGATTTATACCATTATCTATCATATCCTGCACCATATGATACAGCATTACGGTCTTTCCCACCCTTCGTGGTCCCATCAAGACTACCGCTCTTCTTATCTCTTTTTCGTAGATGAGGGGTTTGAAAAGGTCGAGATAAAGCCTCCTTCTCATTTTCTGATAGTCTGTCTCAATTTGAGAATTTACCCACCAAGGGTTCTCAAATCTTATACGATCTAGGATCTGATTTTTAGATATTTGTTTGAGCATAATATTCTTATTTAGAATAAAAATACGAAATAAGATCAAATGATTGATCTTATTTTAATATAAATATAGAAATAAGCTATGATTGCTCTATTTTTAGTCTTATTTGATGGGATTATTACATTTCTAAAATTGCATTAGAAGTTTAAGACTGGAAAGGTTTTTATAGACACATTTACCAACTTGTATCGACAGATAAAACCCGGTTTTGTCATGATTTTTGCTTCCTTCGGGCAAAAATCCCGCCAAAACCATTAATCTTTTAAAAAATATTTCTAACATAATTTGACCTCTCTGAGGTCATAGGCAGGTGGATTAAGAAGTAAGCTTTATTAGCACCAGTTACAAACTTGCATCTGATAATTTGATGTATGATATTAAATGCCCTTGTATGATGCGCCCGCCGGAATATTCAGAAGTGAGGATATTTCCGGATTGCTGATAATGGAAAATGGTTTCTGAAGATGTTTCACCGTTGGCGGTATTGGAGACGCGGCGGAATTTTTCGTTGTAGTAGTTGATCATGGCGGTGGGTTAAATAATTAAATTACTTGTTAGTTAAAATACACTTATCAATCAATTTTCATTTACTCTTCCTCTTTTTCGATATTTTCGCCTTCCCATTATAATCCAAACAGAGATTTATCCAAAATTCAAAGTCCTTCTGACTAGAATAACCTATCGGATCAACATAGCAGTAGCCTTGATATTCTTTACCTTTCATGATCATCGGTTGAAAGCCGGGCTTCTCTGCCAGTTGTTCAGTTAAATCCGGATCAAATCGGCACATCAATTGATTGTCCCCAATATTGATGCACATTTTGCCATTGACCATAAAAGCAAGGCCACCAAACATTTTCTTTTCTTCTATTTTCAGTTCATCTACTTTGCTTAGATATTCACGAACGCGGTCGGAAAGGTTGATGTCGTAGGGCATGATTGCGTTTTTTTTATAAGGTAAATGGTTCTATTTTAAAGTTCAGATGCAAAATTCGATCATCCTATATTGGTTAAATATTTTAAAGGTCAAATCGATAGATAAAATTAATTTTTTTTGGACCATTTGTGTCACTCTTATCGCCAACATTCTTGATTAATGAATAAACATTTCTACTCGATTTGAAATCAGTTTTTTATACTCAATTTGTAGCTCACTACTAAGGAATGAATTGTCAATTAGGTCGAAAGCTGCCGGCTTCCATTTTAATAGTCTTTTGTAAACAGCATTTATTTGTTTGTCATTTAATTTCAGAACTGCTCCAAAGCGGTCGAAATATCCTTTTTTGAAATTCTGCTTCTTTCCACCAAGCTTTAAGGCTACATCTTCCTTATCCTGTGGCAGAATTAATTTAACATTTAAAAGGTCGTATAGTGGAGAGAGGACCCAACCCATATCTGACTGATACATCGAATAGTTTTTTAGATGCATATCATTGTTTCCTATGACATAATTAAAAACCGTGAATTCAAAAAAACGTACTTTATCCATTAAGGTGTTTGACGATAAGTCACCAATGGATTTTCCTAGCTTTTCCATAGTGCCCAAATATTTATCTGCCAATTCAAGAATCTGTAAAAAATCTATCATGTGATTTTTAGTTCCATCAGGATTACGATCAATTCGTTTGGTGATAAAGCATAGTTCTCCGGAAGCCGTTCGTATCATATTGACCGGAAAGATATCTAATTTGAATAATTCAGCTAATTTCATAGAAAGATGCTCATTTTCCGGCATCTGAGGGTATTGATCATTTTGTGGTTTCAGAATGTATTGACCTTCCAAAGCATCCACGATGGTAAGTCTTCCTAAATGACCGTTTTCCAACTCGCTTTTTATCCACCCTAGTGATAATTTAGGTTGCACTCCCGGAATTGTTATTGATAACTCAACCGATTCTCTTGCCAATTTTTCCATTTCTGATAAGCGATAGGGCAACACCGGTGCATGTTTTGTCCCAAAAAATGCCACAATGCACTTTGGGTGATAGTCAATTTGATTTATTTCAAGATTACCATAGCAGTATAGACATTTATTCATCGCTATTGTCATTTACAGGATGAATACTTACTGCTCCGATTGCGTTTTGACAACAAGCAAGAAGTAAGCCCATGCGATCATTTTTATTGATTTTCCAACTATGAGAGGCAATGTTAAGCAACCAACCTTCCGGAATTAAGCCATCAAAAAAAGGAAACAGCCTTTTACTTCGATACGCTCTAATTGAAACCGGCATATTGAATGTGATAAAACGATTTGGGTAATTAATTACGTAATTTTTATCATATTTAAACACATAAACTCCATTGTCATCTTCGGTTAATAAACCTGCTCTTATGCCATTATATTTGACTATTCCCTGTCGCATATTTAGTATTTACCGGTCCTAAAATATGACCAAACATTTGTAAAACTTGATTGACTTTGGATAAGCTGAGATTATCTTTCCCTTGTTCTATTTTTCTAATTACCGTAAGTGCAACACCCGCTTTATCCGCAAATTCCTCTTGAGTCAAGCCTAACTGTTTCCTTTTGGTTTTTACGAAACGCGCAATTTCTATCATTTTATATGTATTTACATACAAAAGTAATTAAAATAATTAAATTATATGTAATTGCGTATAAATTAAATTTTAAAATTATAATTATATGCAATTAGATATAAAAAGTAAATTTATAGAGGCAATTTATATTATATGATATTTCTTGGTTCTCTACACTAACACTTTATACCATTCAAATGCACTTTTTGCCAGTTCTTCCCGATGATTGGGATGCGCAATGGCAATTAATTGACGCATTCTTTCTCTTAATGGCTGCCCGTACAAATATGCTACCCCATATTCTGTGACGACATAATGCATGTGAGCGCGTGTGGTAACAACGCCTGCGCCTTCCTTCAATCGTGCAACAATTTTGCTTTCACCTAATCTGGTTGTCGAAGGCAAAGCAATAATTGGTTTCCCGCCCTCACTCTTGGCTGCGCCTCTCATGAAATCCATTTGGCCTCCCACGCCGCTGTAGATTTTACATCCAATGGAATCTGCGCAACCTTGCCCGCTCAAGTCTATCTCAATAGCACTATTTACAGCTGTTACTTTAGGGTTTTTTCTAATCACATTAGTATTATTGACGTATGCGATATCCAGAAAACGCACCTTTGGATTGTCATCAATAAAATCATACAGTTTTTTGCTACCAAGAGCAAATCCGGTGACAATATGATGCGGATGAATGGCTTTGTGCTGATTGGTAATTACTCCTCGTTCAACCAAATCGATGAGACCATCACTAAACATTTCAGTATGTACTCCTAGTTCTCTATGCCCGCGCATAGCCTCCAAGGCTGCATTTGGAATATTTCCGATTCCCATTTGAAGGGTGGCACCATTGTCAACTAAGCCGGCTACAAATTCACCGATTCTACGCTCTGTATCAGAAAGAGGCTTTTGGACGGGTGAATATATTGGATAATCGACTTCTACCATTGCTGCAAATTCGCTGATGTGAAGAATTCCATCTCCGTGGGTGCGGGGGAGGTTGGGATTGACCTCTGCTATCACTATCTTGGCAGTTTTGGCAGCTGCGAGCGAGGCGTCAACTGAAGGTCCCATGCTAACATAGCCATTTCTATCCGGGGGCGAGACCATTAACATGGCAACATCGAGCTGAATAATTCCCTTGTGGAAAAAACCGGGTATTTCGCTCAGGAAACATGGTATGTAATCTGCTCTTCCTTCCTGCACAGCCTTCCGAACATTGTGTCCAACGAAAAAATTAATAGATCGGAAGCTTTGTTCCATTCCCGGATCTGCGTAAGGTGCCGGACCTTCAGTATGGAGGTGATAAATCTGCACATTCCTTAATTCTTCGGCGCGATCGACCATAGCAGCTATTAGCGTCTGCGGTGCGCAGGCCACACTATGGATAAATACTTTGTCATTACTTTTGATGAGGGCGGCAGCGGCTAGGGGGGAGGTGTATTTCATTTAATATTTCTTAAAGAGGAGAGTAGGATTGCTAATTCAGTTAAAGCTTTTAATTAAATATTTCACTGTAAAGTTTTTCTATCGATTTTATTTCTCTTTCTGATAATGCTGAAAACTCTTTTTCTCTTGCTCTTTTTGACAAAATCCCATTGTTTTGGTCTAGAAATTTCACTAAAATTGCGACAAGACGATCGGGCATTTCAAATTCATCCTCTATAATTTTCTTAAACTCGTCAAATTGGGTCAAATAGGTTAATTCTGTAGGAATAATATTTTCTATGGTATCGAATACACAATCATATAAAAATTCAGCTTGAGTAGTAGAATCATAATACCTATAGAAATCAATAGTTTCGTTCAGGACATTCACATTATGGTCTTTAGTTTCTTCCCATTCTATAAACTCTAATAAAGGTTTTGAATAAGTTTCCAAAGTTTTGCGATAATCTTCTATATGGTCAAGTATTGAGGCTGAAACCGGAAATATTATACCCTGACGGGAAAAATCTTTTTTAGCTAAAATATGGTGAATGAGATATCTATGTATCCTACCGTTGCCATCTTCAAAAGGATGAATAAAGACGAATCCAAACGCAATTATTGCTGCAGAAATTACAGGGTCAAACTCGCTAAGGATTAGTATTTTATTTGTTTCAATCAAACCATTAATCAATTTATGTAGATCTTGCCATTTGGCTGAAATGTGCTCAGGTAGAGGTGTTCCATTCACTCGATCATGTTCACCTATAAACCCTCCTTTCGTTCGAAATCCCATTTCAATAAATCGTGAATTTTCAATAACCACCTGTTGTAATCTGTTCAATTCGTCAAGGGTCAAGTCTTTGGCTCCTGCTTGTCCAATTGCCTGACCCCACCTGGTAGCTCTAGTGCTTTTCGGACTTTCACCTTCTATTGAAAATGATGCTTTTGAATCTTTCAACAACAAAAAGGCGGATGCTCTTTGAATTATATCTTTGCGAATTCCTTTTAAATAGTCATTTTTTCTTTGTGATAAATCCGCATTGATATAGTTCTCTAATTTTTCAGTTTTTTTAATTAGAGGGCAGAATTCCGGAGTTCCAGGAAGGTTGTTAATGATTAAATGGCGAGGAGATTTTATGCCTTCAATTGAATACTGTTGACTAGAGTCGACAACAGGAATATAACTTCTTTTACTGAGGTTTTCTTTTCCTTGAAGTTCTTTCCCCATCAACCATTCTATCACGAACCATATTCGTCTGCTGTACTGACCGGTGGTTTCGAAATTGACTAATTGGGTTAGCTGATCTTCTGAATAATGCTTTGTGAGACAACTTAATAATAATAGATTGATTCCCTCATATTTGAGAGCAAAAACTAAATGTTTATATAAAGCTTCAATTTCATCCGAATTTAGGTTGTCTTCCGGTAAATAACTTGGGGGTAGTACAAGCCACTTATTTGTTTGGTAGTTTTTATTCTGGGTACAAACTAATGCTATTGGATTTACCATTGGCATTTGCAGTTGTAATGAGTCTATAATTGCAGCATAGCCAACAATAAAACCTTCTTCTGGTGCCAGATTGCCATGAAAAATAGGTTTTTTTCGAGAAAAATGTGCGCAATTATCCATTATACAGAAATTATAAGCGCAAGATAGGCAAAAAATGAGCGCTACGCATTAAAAACGAGCGCAAATGATGTTAAAATATTAAAA
>CALCSX010000365.1 GCA_937894165.1 uncultured Saprospiraceae bacterium
TTGGGTTCCAGCTCTGCCATTTTTTCAAAGCGCTCGTAAGTATTATTGATTCCTCTTACTTGCTTGCTTAAAACAAGCAAACGAGCGGTATCAATAAGCGGCATAAGTGCCCTATATTTGATATTAAAAAGATCCTTTTGTTCGCCATCCTGTTCCACCAAAAATTGTTTGAAAAATCCAAGAGGTGAGGGGTTTTTAAGCGCATCCCTTCCTAGGTATCTAAAAAACAAGGATGTGTTATCAAGTGTTTCGTAGATGGCATCGGTAAGTTCTTTTTCAAGATTTTGGTTTCCATAAATATGGCTGTAGTCGAAAAAGATGGACGATAATAAAATGGCTTTGTCATCCGGATTCAGGATCCAGTTTTTAAATTGCGCCTTCCATTCTGATATGGATTTACACCAAGCCGGATTGCTCGCCATCATATCGGCTTCACAATATTCAAAGCCCACTTTATTTAAAGACTTAGTGACAAGGCGCGATAATTCCAGAAAATAATTCTGTGTTTCTTCATATTTATCTTCTGTCCACCTTTTAACACCTTCAGGAGTAAATTCTGTATCTGAAATGCTCGGATCATCATAAACATCGAACAGATTTTCTAGATTATAGAAGGCGATGGCAGCCACTTTGGCACTCTGTGCAGTTGCAGAGAAAAGACCAAAGAATGTGAATAGAATATAAATAAAAGTTACTCTCATAGATCAAATTTATGATTTTATATATGAATATTAATATGAATCAATTAAATTTATTTAATATTAATCTTTAGATAATATATTCATATTAAAACCAAGATTAAATTTAATTACCTTTGCGCTGAAATAATAAACAAAACATGTTAAAAGAATTTTACTCCCTTATTTTCTTCAGTTTATTCTTCATGATTTCATCTACAGTCCTAGGTCAAGAGGTGTTAATTAAAGGTAGTCTGAAGGAAAATTCAACCGAAACTCCGATTGGAGATGTGCAAATCCTGCATAGAGAGACCCAAATAAGCGTCACAACCGATTTAGATGGGAAATTCAGCATACGTTTACCACGATCTTTTGCATACCAACTTGTGATTATCTCCCCGGCACATGAGGAGAAAATTTTATTGGTACAAGATATGGATATTCCGGAACTCGAAATCGAACCGGCCACTCTAACGAGAAAACCCGTAATTGATGAAGGTGCAGATGCCATTCCAACGATTTCGTTGGAAGATGGCGATGAAGGTGAGGGAAATACGGATATTTCTTCGATTTTGGCAGCTTCAAGAGATTTGTTTTTATCTACGGCAGCTTTCACTTTCAGCCCGGCAAGATTCAGAATCAGAGGTTTCAACAGAAGCTATGGTTCTTTGATGATGAATGGTATTCAAGTATCAGATCCCGAGAGTGGTTTTATAGGATTCGGGACCTGGGGAGGACTAAATGATGCTGTGAGAAAAAATGTGTCTCAGATAGGCTTGCAAGCCAATGAGGTGACATTCGGAGACATCGAAACTACTGCTATAATAGATTCAAGAGCCGGCTCACAGAGACCGGGAGGAAATATTTCCTTTGCTGTGTCCAATAGATCTTACCGTCAAAGAGTTATGGCAACTTACGCAACAGGCTGGACCGAGAAAGGCTGGGCATTTGCAGTGTCAGGCTCCAGAAGATGGGCGCAAGAGGGTTATATCGATGCCACTTTCTATGAAGGTAACAGTATATATGTAGGAATCGATAAGAGATTCAAGAATCATAGAATTTCATTGACAGGATTTGCTGCTCCGCTGGAAAGAGGACAGGCCAATGGCGCTGTTCAGGAAGCTTATGATTTGGTTGGAGACAATTATTATAACTCCAACTGGGGCTGGCAGGAAGGTAAGAAGAGAAATGCAAGGACAAGAAGGACGAATGAACCCTTATTTATTTTGAATCACGAATTTTTTAAAACAAATAAATTCTCTTGGAATAATGTGATTTCCTACCAATCAGGAATTTTCTCTACCACAGCATTAGATTGGTACAATACCAGAGATCCTAGACCGGATTACTATCGATATCTGCCTTCGGCAATCGAGAATCCTGAGGTGCGGGAGGAAGTTACTGAACGAATAATGAATGATCCTTCTTTGATGCAAATAGACTGGGCTAGAATTTATAATGCGAATAGAGGGGAGCCTGTGACCATAGAAAATGTTCTTGGCATTGAAGGTAACGATGTGACAGGTATGAGATCTAGCTATGTGTTGGAGGATAGAGTAGTGAGAAGAAGTCAAATCAACTTTAATTCCTACTTCACTTATTTGACAGAATCAAATCTGAAGGTGAGCGGGGGAATCAGAGGTTTGCATTATACGAGTAATAATTACAAGCAAGTTGAAGATCTTTTGGGTGGGGATTTCTACCTGGATATCAATCAATTTGTGGAAAGAGACAGACCGGATCTGGGTGTTGAAGGTGTGCAATCAGATTTGAACAATCCTAATAGAATAGTAAGAGTAGGGGATAAGTTCGGCTATAATTTCAATAATCACGTACGTTTCGGTGAAGCTTGGCTTCAGCCGGAGTGGAAATTCAGTAATATAGATGTTTTCGTAGCTGCAAAGGTGAGTGGAACCAATTTTTGGAGGGAAGGGATTTACCGAAGTGGAGCTTTCCCAAATGACTCTGAAGGAGAATCAGATAAAAGTACTTTCTTGAATTTCGGTCTGAAAGGGGGAGCAACTTACAAGTTTGACGGAAGAAATTATATCTATTTCAATACCGGATATATTACCAATGCACCGAACGTCAGAAATTCATTTTTGTCACCGCGTACAAGAAATCAATTAGCACCGAATCTGACAAGTGAGATTGTATTTAACAATGAAATCGCCTACGTTTTAAGAACTCCGGAGGCTAAAATGAAGGTTGCGGCTTATTATACTACTATAAAAGATCAAATTCAGACGAGAAGTTTCTTTTTAGATCAGATAGAAGGTTCGAATGGTGCATTTGTGAACTATTCCATGAGTGGTATCGATCAACAATTTATGGGGATTGAGTTCTCAGGGGAGTTGAACATCGCGCCGGGCTTGAGCGTATTTGCTGTAGCTAATTTGGGGGAATACATATACACTTCACGACCTGAAGCGACCATCACCATCGATAATGTCGGTATTACTAGCGCTCCGAAAACTGTTTACATTGAAAATTACTATGTTGAGGCAACACCACAGACAGCTGCAACGCTGGGCTTGAGATACAATTCCTCTAAGTTCTGGTTTGCTACACTAAGTGTAAATTATTTCGACAGATCTTACATTCCGATGAACTACGAAAGAAGGACTGAGGAAGCGGTGAGAGGCCTTACGACGGAAGATGATGAGTTGATCCAAAGGATTACCGGACAGGAGAAAATGCCGGCAGCCTTTACGGTTGACTTTTTCGGAGGAAAATCGTGGAAGATCACGGATGACTTGTTTTTAAATCTTAATGTAGGGGTAAATAACATTTTGAACAATAGAAATTTCATTACAGGTGGATTCGAACAGTTCAGATTTGACTACAATGGAAGAGAAACTAATGTGGATAGATTTCCCACCAGATATTTCTACGGATTTGGTACTAATTATTTCATCAATTTAGCGATAAGATTCTAGATACTAGGATGGTATGCTTTACATAAATATTGAATATAAAATTTAAACTTATAATACAAATGAAAAATTTTAATTTATTAATCTGTGCCCTTTTATTCATTTCGTTTTTGACATCCTGTGTGGATAGGGAATTTGATTTGCCACCAATTCCAGAGCCGGCTGATTTGGAGACTAATGCTACTATTGCTGATTTGAAGGCATTACAGGTTCCGGGCTCAATAATTACGATTACAGAAGATTTCACAATCAAAGCCTTGGTAGCAGCAAATGACAGGAGTGGGAATTACTTTAAAAGAATTATTGTACAAGATGAGACAGGAGGAATAGAAATAGCGATAAATGTTCCTGGATTATCACCTGATTTTCCCGTAGGATCTACATTGTTTATCAAAACAAAAGGCTTAGTTTTAGGTGCTCCTCGGAAAAATTTAATTCTTGGAGGTTCTGTAAGTGGAAGTTCCATATTGGGTATAGAACAAATTTTATTAGATGAATATTTAGTGAAGGGAATAAGAAATGGAACAGTTGAACCGAAAGTCAAAACTATTAGTGAACTTGGAACAGCTGATGAATCTACTCTTATTACATTAGAAAATGTCGAATTTGCAGATGATGCTCTTGGTCAGACTTTAGCAACGGAAGGTGAAACTTTTGGAAAGAATCTAACTTTAAGAGATTGCGATGGTAATACATTAGTGGTTAGAACTAGTGATTTTGCTGATTTTGCTGGGGTTCTTACCCCATGCGGGAACGGAACCATAACCGGAATTTATTCTGTGTATGATGAAGACGATCAATTTTTTATTAGAGAAATTGAAGAAGTACAGTTGACAGAGAACAGATGCGATGGATCAGAGCCATGTGCAGGTGAGAATGGAGAACAAATTGATATTTCTGAGGTGAGAGCTTTATTTACTGGAACCACAACAACTGCTCCTGCGGGTAAATTTATCAAAGGTATTGTGATTTCAGACAGAGCGAATTCTAATCTACCTTCTCTGAATATTGTAGTACAACAACCCGGAGATAAAGGAATTGTAGTTAGGTTTGTAAACAACCCGACATTTAATTTAAATGACGAAGTTACCGTTGATATATCAGGAATGGAAATAGAAGAGTATAATGGATTATTACAAGTCAATAATGTACCCAATTTTAGAGCTAAGTCTGAAAGTACAGGAACAATTACTCCGAAAGTTTTAACTATAAGCCAAATTTTGGCTGATTTTGAAAATCTTGAATCAACATTAGTTAAAATCAATGATGTCACAGTAACAAGCAGCAACAATACTCTAGCTTTTACATCAACCATTACTGATGAATCAGGCTCAATGGATTTATTCACCACGAATTATTCCACTTTTGCTAATAATGCCATACCTACAAATGAAGTTGATATTACGGCAATAGTATCTCAGGGGGGCAATGAATCAGCAAGAAATGTAAGTGTAAGAAATTTAATGGATATAGATGGTTATAATGGTGGTGGGGGAGGAGATCCTGAAAAAATGACTATTGCTGCCGTTAGAAGTCTATTTTCAGGTAGTAATACTTCAGTCCCTACGAATAGATTTATCGAAGGTGTAGTAATTTCAGACCGAGCAAATGAGAATATTACAGGACGAAATCTTGTAATTCAGGAACCGGGAGGGAAAGGTATAGTAGTCCGATTTGTTGATGTCCACAGTATTAATCTGAATAGTATCATCAAAGTTAATGTAGGGGGGATGGAAGTAAGTGAATTTGATGGTTTGCTTCAAATAAATAATGTTCCCAACGCAAATGCATCTGTCACCGGCACAGGTTCAATAACGCCAAATGTTTTGACAATTTCACAAATATTGAGTGATTTTGAAAACCTTGAGTCAACTCTAGTAAGAATACAAAATGTTACTATAACCAAGCCATCAGGTACAACATTCGATAAAACAACAGTATTAAATGATGGCACGGGAACGATGGATTTATTTACGACAAGTTATTCATCATTCGCCAATCAGAATTTTCCTACAGGCGCTGTTAATATCACAGGTATAGTTAATCAAGGGGGACCTCAGGAAAGTCGGCAAATATCCATAAGAAATCCGGGCTTGGATATTGAATAAATATAGATTTACAAAAATTATTATTCAGATTAGATAGGATGGAATTAAGTCAAGAAATAGAAAGGTTAAACAAAACAGGATTTGATCCCTATGAAATTGTATTGAAATTACAAGAAAAAGGGGTGGCAGATTCTGAAATTATCAAAGGGATTAATAGGAGTCGCATTAAGAACGGTTATAATGGCAACTTGATGGGGATTGGATTGATAGCGTTAGCCTTCATTCTTACATTTACGGCCGGTTACGGATTCAAATTAAATGATGCTATTTTTAAACCATTCTTTTTTATCAGCTTTTTCTTAACAGGTATATGTCTTTTAGTTAATCGTGGTTATATAGGAAAGAGTGCGAAGAATTTTTTAATTACAATGCTAATAATTGGGATTGTCTTTGCTAGTTTTGACAGAGGATTGGTAGATGTGTTTTTATATTTTATTGCAATCATTTACATTAGATATATTGATCACGAACGGGGAAGCAGCCTTTCCGATGGGGAAATTCTTGTTGATGGTATAAATGCAAAAGAGCGGAAAAATGAGCTGTTCAAATTTTTAGGCAGAAAAGAATGGAAAGGATCCTCCATATCATTTTTTTTAATCCTACTTTTTATATTTTTAATGGATAGAAATCTTTTCTCTTCAATGGGTTTGAATGTAAGTAAGCTTTTAGAGTTGACCAAAGGCCTTTTGGCATTTTTATTATTTCCCGCGGTAATTTTATCTTATATCAATTATAAAGCAGCCAAAATTCTTATTTTTATACTGCTTGCCTTATGCTTGCTCCTTTTATTGTTTTTTCTACCGGATTGGAAGCTACACGAATTTATTATTCCTCCTATAATAGGAATTATCGTATTAACTTCATTTTGTATTAAGAAAAATCTCTTTAGCAAAGAAGAATATGATACTGCTGAAGTGATCCAAAGTAATTAATTGATAAAAATAAAGTATTATAAAGCAGAAACCCGATTATTAATTTATCGGGTTTCTGTTTTATAATGCTTTAGTTGTAGTCACAATTGAGATATTTCTACAACTTTATAAATTTCTTTACTTCACTTCTTAAATTACTCCCTTCAACACTTATAAAATACATTCCCGAAGGCAAGTGACCCACATTCAAATTATTAACACCATCAGCGATTTGATTCATGACTATTGCTCCAGTGCTATTTCTAACTATTACATTTGGGTATGTAACTACTAAATCCGAAAATTTGATATTCAGCTCTCCGGAAGTAGGGTTGGGGTAGACCTTGAAGTATATATGATTGGGTTGTTCGGTAGAACTTACGGAGCCGGTGGAATAGAAGTACTGAAAATCATTAGTAATATTGCCCTCATTGGATATAGTTGATTGTAACAACATAGATTTATAATTACTATTCGCACTTCCACTTAAAAAGTCACCATTTAAAAAATTGTTGTCAAATATATATTCTTGATTATATGAAAGATAAAGGTTATTCAACTCATCAAATCTATAGTTTCTATAATCTATTATATTTCCAATTTCGTCGTAAATTATATGAATTACTGAAAATAAATAAAATTGTTCAAATTCCTCAATCCAATAATTTATATATATGCTATCATTTAGATTAGCCTCATTGTAGCTATAAAGTCGAACAAAATCCAAATTGAAATTTTCAGGATCGAGCATATCAGGGCGATATACATTTTCATGCGTTAATCTCTTGAATTCATCGTAAATATATTCTGTAGATCTTAACGGAATTTCAATAGTGCCCAAATCATCGTGTCGAAAATATAACTCGTTTGTTATCAATTCATCTTCACATTCATTAATCCAGGAAAACGTACTATAATATTCAGTACCGGACCAATCAAAATTTTTCCTCGAATTTAAACATCCGAATTCATTAAAATCCCAAATTGTAAGATTAAAGTTAACCCAATCCCCATCCATATATTGCTGTTGAGTTATGCTTGTAATTATACCGTTGGAATTAATTGTTAAAACTCTGTTTGAGATAAATTCAAGGATTCCAATATCATTGTATGCGTATGTTGTATCTCGCTGTATCATTTCTGAAGCCACGGTTTCATAAAAATAAGTTGTTTCTCTTACCGGAATATTTTCGGTCATTCCGGGGAGGTATTGTTTAACTTCCAATTTTGTAAGTCTATTTTCTTCAGAAATAGTATACAAATTCGTAACTACTGCAAAAGTATCTCCAATATCGTTTATATAAGTAAACTTAGCACTATCTAAGACAGGTTTGCTGCTTCTATCATTATAAGGATTCATGAATTCCTGAGTTACGAAATAATAACCTCTTTCATGCAAATGAATATGAGGACCTAGATCATTTTCTAAATCTGAATGTTCCTCATTCTTTGTTGGATCCTGTGCTTTTAGGTTGAATACAAGGAAAAGTAAGGAAATTACTAAAAGTAAATTTGATTTCATATTAATAGTTTGAATGATTAAAAAGTAAAAATAAAAATATAAATTTAATTACATATTTTAAAATCATCGAACTATCAACTTCTTCACCTCACTTCTGAAATTTGCCCCTTCAATACTAACCAAA
>CALCSX010000366.1 GCA_937894165.1 uncultured Saprospiraceae bacterium
GATTTAGTCGCTGTGGACAATCCAACCAACCCGCGCAATTACTACAACAAATTTTGGATTGACTGTATAACACACGATATAGATGCACTTCAATTTATCATGAAATATCAAAATACGGATAAAATATGTCTTGGAAGCGATTATCCTTTTCCATTAGGTGATTTAACCCTGGGGGAATTTATAGAAAACTCTAGCTTAGAAAAGAATCAGGTTGAAGATATTTTTTGTAATTCAACCGTAAAGTGGTTAGATCTTGATATAAAGAAATATATATAATTATCTACTTTTTTAATTCTAAATAGTTAATTTATAATTAAATATGATATTTAAGAATTAAAAAAACCTTGGATCTTAGAAAAAATTTAAATTTGTAATGCAGTCTTGCAAAGGAATTTTAAATACTTAGAAAATGGAAAATCTAATTAGTTGGTTTGAAATACCGGCAACTGATTTTAATAGAGCAGTTACATTTTATAAAGCTCTATTGGGTCATCCTGTCGAAGAAATTGAAATGATGGGAACTAAAATGGGCATGTTTCCTATGGATGGCCAAAATGTGTCAGGGGCTATCGTAGAAGGTGAAGATGTTGTACCTTCTTCCAATGGCGTATTGGTATATTTAAATGGTGGAGATGATTTGCAAAATATTTTGGACAGAGTAGAGCCAAATGCGGGTAGTGTATTGGTTCCGAAAACCCAAATAAGTGAAGAAATGGGCTATTTTGCTCTATTTTTGGACACCGAAGGCAATAAAATTGGTATCCATTCCAATAACTAGACAATCATTTTTTCTTGAAAATACCCATAGAGTTTGTTACATTGGAAGCAAACTCTATTTTTTTATCGTCATATTTCGACTATGAAAAATATAATTGGCGGAAATTTGGTAAATATTTCCGGAGGCATCCAAAGGGCTTTTGAAAGAAACCGGTATAAAAGAAAAATTTAATCTTATTCCATGAGATTCTACCGATGTATCCGGAGTTGTATTATAATACATGTGATAAGTCCTATTAAAACTAGCTCTTTTGTAAAAGAAAAAATCTAACATGGCTCCTATCTGAGGTGCCATCGATACACCTCCTTCTGTAAAAGCTTCTTCATTAGTATCCAAAAAATAATACTGATAACCACTAATTCCACCACCTATATATGGTATAAACTGGAACCTCCAAGCTTTAATAACATAACCTACATTTGCCATTAAATTATATTGACGAACATCGTCACCAACTTTCCATTCGATTTCACCTTCTGTATCCCTTACAGCTTCTCCGGAACCATAAGTAAAATTTAAATTTGTATACAAATTTTTAAAATGCGCATTTATTCCGGCATTTACTAATAATGAAGGTGTTGCGTAATCTCTTAAAACACCTGTGTATATGGATCCTCCCAATCCTGCATGAATACCATAACTATTTTTATTTAAAGTGTAAGAGGGAATATATCTATTACTTGTAAGTTGTATCAAATTATCAATACTGTCACGCCACTCTTTCAGTCTCACCGACTCTAATCCAAATTTTGTGTCCTCATTCATTTTGCTTACATTCTCCTCCGCTTCATCGTAAGCTTCATCAAGCAAAGTGTTGCCATTGATTTGAATCTTTGAATTCGTAACAAATGCTCCTTGCAACCTTCTCCTTGCCAGTTCCGAAATGTTAAATAAAACCTGATGATACTCAAGAAATACACTATCTGTAAATTGATCTACAACTTTCAAGGCATTTTTATCTGTAAAATTTTCAGCCTTGAAAAAGAAGAATGTGGTATCTTTTCTTTTTTCATATCCCAGATAATAATCGAGATAATAAGTAAAATAGGAGGCAGATTCTATCTCTGAAGTATCTACTTGTCTGAATTCTTCCCATTTTAGGTCACCCTCCTCCCAATGTCTTTCAACAAATTGGCCGTTTAAGGTTAGGATAAATAGGAGGCAAAGGTTGAACAGTAAGATTAAACGTATCATTATTAAAATTATAATTTTTCCATCGGAATAGTATCAAGTATGGAGTTAATTTCACTACTATCAATTTCCAAAATAATATTTTCGGTCCCAACAGGATTTCCTGTTTCACTTAATCTATTCATAGCGGCATAATATACTAAATACCAATAACCACTGCTTTGTTTAAAGGTTCTACTCATACCGAAATCAGCCTCTGTGCTTATAATAATCTCTTCAATTTCACTACTATTAACAAGTATCCATTCCCTTTTATATAAATCTGATGATACATCAAAAGGTTTGTGCATTACCCATTCGTTTTCCTGATATTCATAATGTATATCATCTTCCGTAAAATGGGCAGGCAATCCGCGCAGAGGAAAATTAATTCGATTTATTTGATAGACAGAGTCTACATGAAATTTTTCATGAAATTCTTTAAAATCATTAGGTAATTTCTCGAAGTCCGAAATGACACGTGGAAAGTCTGTTTTTTCTGAATTATTACTACCACATGATACCATCATTGTACTAAATACCAATAAGAATAGGTTTAACCCTTTCAGCCCAAACCAACATGAAATCCTTGTCATTTTCATAATTTATATTAAAAACAGCTTTAAAATCTTTTTTGTTAAAAAATGCCTTTACGAGGCCCCTTCCCGGAGTAAAATCATCCATTTCTACTATCATATCCCCACGAAAGTCTACTTTTCTTCTCCCGTAGGCTTTATATAATGCTTCTTTTGCCCCCCAAATTATGTGTAGCATCTCAATTTCGTCCTTATTATTTAAATAATTCATTTCACCTTCACTACAAAATCGCTCTTTAAGTGAAATTATTCTAGGAATCATATGTTGAATATCAACTCCACAAACATCCTCGCTCAGCATTACAGCAACTCTTTTCATCGAATGACTGATTGAAAAATCATAATTCGAATCCTTTAAATGTGGCTTTCCAAATTCATCATAGGACCAATCCGGAGCTACACCAAGCATTTTTGACAACAAAAGTCTGCCTGCTAGCCATTGAGTTCTTCTGAACCCCTTTATTTTTGAAATATAAACTTCTTGAGCTTTAGTTAAATTAAGTTGAGAGCGGAGCAAACTTTCGTCTTCACTGATATGCCAAATTCCTATATTTGAATGTCCACTTTCGAAAGACTTAATTATACCCATAATTGTTATTACCGGAGTTTTTTATTTGTTTGATGACGGTTCTCGTCCCTCAAACTCTTTTTTTCCATGCTTTTCGTTAATGCATCCTCCAAATTTACATTCATTTGGTTGGCAAGACAAATAATTACAAATAATATATCAGCCAGCTCTTTTGATATTTCTTCTTTTATGTCTGCGGGTTCGCTTCCCGGCTTGAATGATTGTTCGCCATATTCACGAGCTACAAGTCTTGCGAGTTCACCTACTTCTTCAGTTAGAACTGTCATATTAGTCAATTCGCTGAAATATCTTACACCATATTTATGAATCCATTCGTCTACAGCTTTTTGTGCCTCTTGTAAAGTCATCATTCTTTGTTTTTCGAATCTATCCAAATAGTTACCGGTCCATTGTTTATTAAACTTACTTTCATGTCGGCAGCGAATTTTCCCTCCTCAACTTTTCCGCTATATAAAAATCTTAGTTTCTTAACAAAAGTATGATATATTTCTTCAGCTGTTTGAGGTTTTGCGGCATTAATGTAGGAAGGTCTGTTGCCTTTTTTGGTGGAGGCTAAAAGGGTAAACTGACTAACTATCAAAATTTCACCACTTATATCTGAAATCGAAAGATTCATCACGTTATTTTCATCATTAAATATTCGAAGATTAATTAATTTTTTAATGAGCCAGTCGATATCTTCTTCATCATCAAATTCCCCAATTCCCAAAAATACCAATAATCCTTCCTCAATTTGCCCTATTACTCTCTCTTCTACCTTTACTGCAGCTTCCGAAACTCTTTGGATGAGTAGTCTCATAATTATTGGTTTAAATTAGAAATTTACAAGGAATATTTTAAATTTTGGCAAGCATAATTCAAACAATTCCTTATTAATATTACAAGTATACCTAAAATAGCTATTCGGAAAAAATATATTAAAAACTTACAAACATATTTAAAATTTAAATATTATAATTGTCTGATATTTAGTACTCTAAAAATAAAAGTTTCTCACAGTTTTTGTGGATAACAAGAGATTTTTTATAAGCTTTTTCACATTATGCATTTTTAATTATGTTGATAAGTGAAAAAGCTACCCTTTGTGGAAAGGAACTATAACATTAAGACATTTTATCCACTTTAAATTATATATTTTCTATGCAAAAAAATATGACTTTTTACTAACATCAACTTATCAACATATGTGGATAAAGTGAGTTTTTGATTAGATATAATAATGATTCTATTAAATATTTCAATGTTTAAAATACAATCAAAAATGTTAGTATTGAAAAAATTTAATAACAGTATATTAAGTTATCCACTTATAAACACCCCTAATAATAACATATTCTTTAAATTAAATTTATATAATATTATTATTATGAGGTAGAATTCCTACCCATATTTTTTGAAGAAAATTGAGCTATATTTGATCTGTGAATGAAACCAATCTATGAAGACTTACTCAAGAGCTGTTAAAATTTGGCTTATAGCCGGTATTGTTTTATTGTTTTTTCAAGTGATTATTGGTGGGGTAACTCGAATTACCGGATCAGGTCTTTCCATAACAAAGTGGGAGATAGTTACGGGGACCTTGCCACCAATGAATGAGGAGGTCTGGCTTCAGGAATTTGAATTATACAAAGCTACTCCGCAATATGAAAAGATCAATCAGGGCATGAGTTTGTCAGAATTTAAATTTATTTATTT
>CALCSX010000367.1 GCA_937894165.1 uncultured Saprospiraceae bacterium
AATAACAAACATCCAACACTGCTTTGTGTTCGGATTTTACAGTAATAATGTGATTGCCCTTGGAATTGTAGGCTTCGTAAACTCCCTTAATAGCCAAGTTTATAGCCTCGGTGGCGCCGGAAGTGAAAATCAACTCTTCTGTATTCACTTGAATCAATCTTGCCAAACTTTCCTTGGCTTCTGTAATAGCTTTATTTGCCAGCCTTCCTGCCTTGTGGGATTTACTGGCAGGGTTGCCGGGAAAATCTTTAAAATAAGGTAGCATTGCTTTGATCACATCATCAGTGCAAGGAGTGGTGGCATTATAATCAAGATAAATGGGTTGATCCATGTGTATAAATTTAGCATAATAACCTCTTAGGAAAAATATATGTTTCGATACTTGAATAAAAATTAATTAGCTATTCTAGGATCAAGAGAGATAAACTCCATATTTATGGTTTGCAATGAAGGTTAAATCCGAGGATTTTTCATATCTTCGAAAGCATAATGATTACAATTGGATTCAAATATGAATGAAAATAATAAGGATATGTTTGATTTCCCTTCAATAAGTGCAGCGGATTGGGGGGCAGCGATCAAGAAAGAGCTGAAAGGAGCAGATATATCCACCATACGAAAGGAAATTGAACCGGGGATAATTATAGAACCCTTTTATATTCAGGATGAATTTCCCGGGGAAGTAATAGAAATGAAACCCTCGGAAGAAACGGTAGCAATTGGGGAGGTATTCGATTTAGATATGTCGGGTAGTATTGAACAATTGAAGGTTAGCTTAGCGGGAGGCTGTGATTCACCGGAGTTTCATTTCTCGAGGGTTGATCAGTTAGAGGAAGTTTTTGAGTTTTTAAATCTATCCTATGTATTTTCAAGCTATCATGCAGACTTGGGTAATTCAGAAGAATTAATCAATTTAATCTCAAAAACGCAAGGGGATGCCAGGGGGGCGATACTAATACCTTATAATTTTGACGAAGAGTTTTGGGATATTCGAAGTATGTGTCTGAAAAAACTACCCAATTTTAAATTCGGTCATATTTTTCATGAATATAATGACAATCGTTCGGAGCAAATTTTTATGCTCGCTTCAATTTTTGAATCATACCTTCACGATGGTCTGGTAAAGGGAATAGAATTAAAGGATTTAGTCCAATCTGTGGTTATAGAGTGGAGAATTGGAAATGATTTTTTGATAGAATGTGCATCTCTGCGGGCATTTCAGACCGTTATGGGAAATATCTTGCATAATATGGATTACACTGATGAAAGATTGCCTTATATTCAGGTGCGAACAGCAGAATCATCATTAATATCTGAGAGTCATTTGAATATGATCAGATTAACTACACAGGCCGTAGTTGCTAACTACGCACGTGTGGATAGAATACTTTTAGCACCGGGGGAGGTCGAATTAAATAAAGTCAAAAATTTTGACCGGCGAATTTCAAGAAATATTCAGCATCTATTGACGATGGAATCAAATATAGATAAAAGATTTGATGCTTTGTCAGGTAGTTATTTTTTCGAAATGCTTAGTGCTGAGCTATCGGAAAAGGTATGGGAAAGGTTAGATTGGAAGGAAAATTAAGGGGTGAGCCAATTCAAAAGAAAGTTGCAAACACTTGTTAATAATGATGATCGGTCACCCCAAATTCTTCAGGGCTCGAAATTTTAATAAGGTTTCATGGTATATTACATCCTGAATTAAAATTTTTATGAAGATAATATAGATCTCCGGGATAATTTTTGATTTAAGATTTTCCTAACTAAGTTTAAATCTTTTTAACTTTTCTCTGGGGTATGGTTTTAGCTTCAATTACGAATTAAAAATTACGAAACGCAAGTTCGACGAAGTCAATTACGATGGGTTGAGAGTTGTTTTGAGCTGCGAGCTACTAGCTGTGAGCTGGGAGCTGTATTCAATTACGAATAAAAAATTACGAAACGTCGAAATCAAATACGTTAATAGGTACATTTGTCAACTCGTGCTAGTAAAAAGAACTTAGTTTTGTCATGATTTTTGCTTCTTTCAGGCAAAAATCCCGCCAAAACTAGGTTTTTTCTATCAAAATCACAGGGCTGCACCCTGTGCTAAGATATTGCGCCCACTTCGGGGCTTTCTGTGAAAGCTTTGGGCTGAGAGTTGTGAGCTTGATTCAATCACGAATTAAAAATTACGAAACGCAAGTTCGACGAAGTCAATTACGATTTAGCTGAGAGCTATGAGCTGCGAGCCTTTAGCTGTGATTTTGAGCTGATAGCTGCGAGCTTTGAGCTGAATGTGGGAACAGATTTTTTCTTATTTTATCTGACTGAAGTGGTCTTTTGTCTTCACTGTGTCAATAATTTGCTCAATGACACCTTCTTCGTCAATGATGAAAGTAGTTCTCATCACACCGTCATAGGTTTTTCCCATGAACTTTTTCTCGCCCCAAACGCCATAATCTTTCAAAATTGTCTTATCGGGGTCGGAAAGCAAGGTGAAGGGTAATTCATATTTTAAAATAAACTTTTTGTGCTTATCTACACTGTCAGGAGAGACACCAATAACCTGAAAACCATCGTTTAATAACTTTGAATGATTGTCGCGCAGATTACAAGCTTGCGCAGTACAGCCCGGTGTATCATCTTTAGGATAAAAATATAAAACTATTTTAGTGCCTTTAAAATCATCCAAACTTACTTCGTTGCCATTTTGATTTAAAGCGCTGAATGCCGGAGCTTTATCTCCTACTTTTAATGATGTCATAGGTCAAATTTTTTATATCTTCTTTAAAATTCCCGAGTTGCAAATATATAATCTAATCTGATAAATAAAGATTATCACATAATAGTTCTCTCAAATATAATTTCATTCTGCAATGGATCACGTAATACTAATATGAACTTTTTCTTATCTTTTGGTGAAGCATCCGTAAACTGGTAATAAATTAAATCATTTTTTCGATCATAGACCAGTGGTATCCATTCATCATCCAAATAAGCATCAAAGGATAGTCCATCTCTATGATATACATTGTCAGAAATCTTGAACTTCCAAGTCGTATTCTTACTCACTTTTGGATTAAAACTCACAACTCTCAATGCAGGTTTAATGGTATCTACCTTAATCATGAATTTGCCGAGTTTATCAAAGTGGACATGCATCGAATCACCCTCCCACGTTCCTCCAATATTCTGTGTCCAAGAGCCATTTTCACAATAAGCTATATATGTCTTTGACCTCAGTTTTTGAGTTATTCCGGCGCCATCGATGCTTACCCTAAAAGGTGTATAAACCGGCGTTACACCATTTCCCAGTGCGAACACCGGAGAGCAAATATAACTGCTCTTATCATTTGATTCGTTATAACTCAGGTAGGCATTATGACAGAAGCTGTGTGTTTTAAAGTCAAATCTCACCCCATTTCCTTCCACGATACTACGCTCCCCGCAAGGCAAAACATAATTGTAATCAATCAACTTTGGAGGCTTAATCTTATTTGTTCTTTTGATAAAAAACTTTACTGTAGAAGTATTCATATGAAAATCAAACACCTCTATTCTGATGGATTTGGCAGTTTTATTGGGTAAATCTATCACACCATAACTATAATCTTCAGAATGATAAATAGGTAGTATATTTCCCGAGCTTTTATAACACAAATGGTAGGATTTTCCACTGTAATACCTTTCTCTAAAGTCAATATGAGCTTTGATGTAATCCAAACCACCGAATGGAATTTCATCAAAATAAAAATGATGATAAAGACTATCGTCGACAAATAATCTCATCC
>CALCSX010000368.1 GCA_937894165.1 uncultured Saprospiraceae bacterium
CCCTTAAAAACTATTGACACATTATCAAAATCTTCCGGATCTCTGGTTATTGGATCTTTCACTAATCGCTTTAAATATTCACCCTGAAAAGCCCAGCCTCGGTATTTGAAAATAATATCCGCCATTAAATTGGATAAATCCCTTGTTTCGAAAAGCTCTTCACCCAGTTGCCCTCCGGTTCGCTGAATATCATCATTCAGATTATAACCCAAACCTACCATCAATTTGGGACTACTTTCCATTAACAAATCACCTTCAAAATAAGCGCCATTGGCCTGAAAATTGCCTAGTGGGTATAATTCACCTCTCAAAGTATAAGAAAGACCTCCGTTATTTGTTGAAATCCAATTCCTGCCCTCCCCGGACGTGATCGCCCCCCTTAAAACCAGCAATCTTCTATCTTTAAAAACATTGTAAAATGCCTGAACACCAAAATCTCGGTCTATATTATATACTGCATTCACAATTGATCTATCCACCAATTGTAAATCCCCGGAAGAATTAACCCGCTGCCTATTCCCCGGAAGCTTCGTCTGTCCAAAGCCGAAGGTCCATCTGTTATTTGCTCTGAAGAATATCATCGCATCCCTAATTATATTAGGAAATCCATCAGGCTGAAAACCCTGTATATCCCCGCCGGTAAATGAAAGTTGGATAACATAGGTCAATCTAGGGTCGTAAAAAAATCCATCAAATCGTAGTCTTAATCTTCTTACCCTTGCCTCTACCTCATCAATATCGAGGCTACGATTAGCAAATGTTGTCAGACCAAGTCTGTTCTGAATCCTAAATCGAATATTTAGTTTATACAGACTATCAGGAGCAATGATACCAACACCATCTCCAAATGAAAAGTGAGGAATTTCCGATTGGTTGGCAATGTCCTGACTTCTAGATTCAAATTTGAAAAATATAATAATTGAAACAATCAAGAGCAATTTAGTCGCCATGTATCATCTTTTTCGCAAGGTAAGAACAGTTACATATAAAATCAAGTATTAATTTTATCAAATTATTAAATTAATCCATGATATGTTACTCTACATTTGAAAGGAATAGAATCATTAACTATCTTTAATAAATTCTAATTAAATAAATTTCATTTGTCTAATGCAAGAAATTAATCTTATTTCGGATACAGTTACTAAACCCTGCAAAAATATGCTTGACTTTATGTTTCAAGCAGAGGTGGGTGATGATGTTTTCGGTACAGATCCGACGGTGAATAAACTCGAAGCTTTGGTGGCAAAAATGTTTGGGAAAGAAGCCGCACTCTTCTGCCCTTCCGGCACAATGACGAATCAAATTGCTTTAAAAATTAACACACAAGCATTAGACGAAATCATTTGCAATTCACTTTCACATATAGTAAAATACGAATCCGCCGGCTACGCTTTGCTTTCAGGTCTTTCTACTCAATTAATTTATCAAAAAGACGGAAAGATCACAGTTGAGCAAATAAAGGAAAGCATCAAACCGGTTCATGATTGGCTGTCAAAATCAAGACTAGTTGTCTTAGAAAACACCTGCAATGCGGGTGGGGGTACGATTTATAAGTTAGAGGAGGCAGAGAAAATAAGTACATTCTGTAAAGAAAATAATTTAAGATTACATTTGGATGGAGCTCGACTTTTCAATGCCTTGGTAGAAACAGACGAGAAAACAGAGGATTGGGGTCCGCTATTCGATACTATAAGTATATGCTCGAGTAAAGGGCTAGGAGCGCCGGTGGGAAGTTTACTTATCGGTTCTGAAGAAGATATAAAATTAGCTCGCAGATTTCGTAAAGTGATGGGCGGAGGGATGCGGCAGGTGGGGTATCTTGCGGCGGCAGGTTTATTTGCTCTTGAAAACAACGTCCGACGTTTAAGTGAAGATCATTATCATACTAAATTGTTAGCAAAATCCTTAGAAAATGCTCCTTCTATTGACTTTGTCACAACTC
>CALCSX010000369.1 GCA_937894165.1 uncultured Saprospiraceae bacterium
ATAGATATTAAAAAACTGAACAGAGAAGTCTTTGTAAAAGTGCAGGCTGTAGATTTAAGAGCCAATTATTCAGAGTTTTCAGATACTCTCACAGTAGAAATACCGGATATCGTCCCTCCTTCCTCCCCTCAATTAATTTCCTTAGGGCAACATCCATTCGGGCAGGTAATTGAGTTCAAGAAGAGTATAAGTGATGATGTAGAGTTTCATATAATAGAGAGACGAAATGAATTTGTAAGTCAGTGGGAAGCAATCCATACGATAGAAAGCTGGCAGACGGATGGGTTTTTTACTATTATTGATACAGAAAAAGGAATATTCATAGATACTACGAAATTAAAATCCGAACCATACACCTACAGAGTCTTAGCTAAGGACTTTTCTGAGAACCGCTCTTCATCAGAGATGCAAGAGATCATAGCACATCAGGTAGGACGCCGACCGGAAGTAGCACCGGTTACAGTGGTATCATTTGTGGTCAGTGGCAATACTTTCTCCTGTCTGAGATGGGACTACGATAATTTAGATCAGTTTCAGGATTTTGTCATCTATCGCAAAGTGAATAATCATCCTTATAAAGCTTATAAAGCTACCCAAGGAACTACCGCAGAGATGAATGAAACCTGGCCGGGATTAACCCCGCCTTCAGGATACGGTACTTATTTATTTGTTGACTTGTTGACCGATGATCAAGGGAATTTGTATGGCACCAATGAACCTGTGGAGTTTGTAAGATATAGGATTATAGGAAGGCACTATGATGGCTCTTCGAGTCCGCATTCTCAGATTGTGGAGTTGGAGTTTTAGAAATTTTTGAATTATAATACAGTTACTTTTAAATATTGTTTATGAGAATATCAACTATTATACTGGCGGCAGTAATTTTCTTTTTTGGTGGTATTTTGACCATATATGGGCAGAATTGTTATGAAGTCATAGCGGACAAATCCGGAATGGATATAGCTCCATATCAAGCTGAATTAGAAGCTGCCGCATGTGAATTAATTCAAACATTTCCGGAGGAATTTCAAGATTCCTTTAAAGTATATAGTTTCGGATTCTATTCCCAGCATGAGTCTATGGATTATGGATTTAATGCAGTGTGGGAAAAGGTAATTTCGGACATTGAAAGTCCTTACTATTTGATATTCGGTAAACAAACGGATAAGAATGGGGTATATACTAAATTTTGGGTGGATTTAGTTCTCCCTAGAGAAAATATTTTTTATTGTATAGATCAACTTTCTTTAAATTTACGAGAGAATTTAAGAAAAAAATATGAAATTATCGCAAATCAAACACATGAATTAAATAATAAGAGTAATACTCAATATAAAATTTCAGAAATAGAGGTAATGAACCAAATAAGTGATTATTTAGAGGAAATATCTGACTGTTGTGATTACCAAAACAGGAGTTCTTCGGGTTGTTCTACATGTGTGTTAAATGAATCTCAATTTGAATGGAAACTAGAGGATGAAGGATTATTAGGAGCTTCAGTTGCAAAAATCATTGACAATACCTATCCAGGAATGGGTATGGAAGAAATTGGATATACTATAGAAAGTAATAACATAATAATAGATCTTGATGTTGCAATTGCATCATTTATAAGCCAGATACATTCTAAATTTCCAGAGACTGAAATTGAAGTTTATCCATTTAACTTCGAATCTAATTGCTCAGATTTTAATAATTTATATTCAAGTTTTAAATCAACTAATGCTGACATTGGAATTATTATTGGTGTAACTGGTTCAAACGGTGATAAAGGAAATTTATGGTGGCAGATGATAAGCAACGACGATGAACCAATTGACCCTGGAACTTTTTTCAATTCTGATACATGCTATTTTTTTGATGAGGAAAAAAGATATACACATAAGTATCATTGCATAGGAGGTTTTACTCCAAGAGGTGTTTTACAGGATCTCGACGGCAATAACTTTAACTTGGACTTTAGATTTGCTGATCCTGAAATTACACCGAGGACACTAACAAATTTAGACATTCAAGATGGTGAACTCCAACGGTATGGAGAAACGGATGAACCTTTAATAAATAAGGCTATGTTAATGAAGAAAAGTTTGATATTGAACCAATTGATGGAGATTGTTCCTGATAACTCTGGGAATTTTCAAGCTGGTGCTTTTGATTATCATATATTTGCTCCATGGTCATTACTTTGGGGAAGTGGTGGTCCAAGTGCGCCCTTTGATTATTCTACAAAAGATTTTTTTTTAGATCGAGAAAATTATATTTTTATAACGGATGATGGTATTAATGTGGTTGGTCATAATTTTAGAAATATGGGAAACTTCCTATGGGGTGCTGCTACTTATATAATGGGAGTCCCCCAGTGGATGGCTCTTGGAGGTGCACATAGTCAAAATATTTTTGGCGAATTTGGTTCTGGGGGACTTGATGAAACCGATGATCAGTATTCAATTAAGTTAGGAAGGGCATTTGCTAAAACAATGAAATGGAAAACAATATATGGTGGTAAGAATAATATTTTTAAACAATGAGAAAATTATGTCTTATTTTATTGATGTGTTTAATTTATTGCTCTCCCAATGCTGATGGAAATAATTACATTAATTCTAGTCTAATATTATTTGAAAGGAATGTAGAACTTTTTCAAGGTGTAAGAATAAATATAATAAGAATTCCAAACAGACAAAAAAATATAACCTATGAGGTGCGGATTGACAATCAAATCGGTTTTGCGGTTTTCCAAATTAAGCCTGAAAAACTAATCATTAAGGATTTTTACTCAAAGGGAATTGACCCTTTAATCATTAATAAAATAGATAGTTTAGTGTCAAAGGATGGAATACCATTATTGATTGAAGTATTAAATGATAATTATTTATTAGAATTTAAATCTGGGGAACATATTTATACAACTTTAAAAGGAGATTCAATTACAAATGTATTTTATGAGCGAGGCATGCAATTGAACAAAATTGGTGATGGATGGGTGTATTTTAAAAAAAGATTTAATAGAAGATAAACTAGTGATAAAAATTTAATTTGTCAAAGTTATTGTATTCAAACCATAAGATGTCAATTTCATTTTAAACTTTTAGGGTTAAACAAGTCAACTCAACAAAAGGATATCTAAAAAGCAAGAGAGATTTGGAGCAAGTTAAATAATTAGAAATGGAAACAACTAAATTCGATATAGCAGCCTATTTGGACAGCGATGAGATGATAGCGGAATATTTGAATACGGTTCTGGAAGAAGGGGATAACGATGATATAGTGAATGCGATAGGGCATATAGCGAAAGCAATAGGAATGACTAAAATAGCGGAAGATACCGGGATGAGTAGACCAAGTTTTTAACTTGAGTTCGATCATAAAATTGCATCCAGACCGCAATGTTATAATTTTACAGACGAATTGATAAATCGGAATCTGATTTTCAAAGAGGTTTAAAGACAATGCAGAATTATTAGCTAAATACGGTCAATTAAATCCTTTTACTTATTGAAAATTGTAAATTATTGAGTAAAAAAAATTCATTTTGTGTATCTTGTGTTTTATTTTTAAATTCCCAAATTTATTCAGATGTCAAGATTTCTACATTTTATAGTCTTTTTAGCTCTATCAATTACTGTGATAGCCCAGACACC
>CALCSX010000370.1 GCA_937894165.1 uncultured Saprospiraceae bacterium
TTCCTCATCACTAACTGCTCCCTGCGCATAAATATGCTGATCATTTTCCAAATAATTAGCAATAGCTAAAGTACTTGTACCCGTTCCATAGCTTATCCACCATTGATCATAAGGCCCAGGTGCTCTTTGATTAATATTATAGACAAAATCTCGAAAACCAAAAATAGCCTGTGCGCTTTTCCCTCCCATTGGAATAAAAAATGAATCTGTATTATTTGTGATTAGCTCATGATTTTCTTCTCTTATATTTTTAAATTCACTACGGGAAAGATAGATCAAATCCATTTTCATCGCTTCGAGGAATCTAAGTGAATATCCTTGATATTTAGGTTTTTCTCCATTTATGTAAGCTGTCGTTTTGAGACCAAGTTCATTGCCTGCCCAGGCTAAAGCGCTGAGGTGATTCGAGAAATAGCCACCTAGTGATGAAACGGATTTTACTTCAGAATTAAGGATCGTAGTAAGGGGATAGAGAAGCTTACGGAGTTTATTGCCAGAAATATTTTCATGGTTTAAATAATCCAAAGCCATATGTACTCGAAATTTCAGGCCATGGCTCCTGAAAAAATCACTGATATCCACTATTGGAACAGCTTGGGGATTCAAGCGGCGGAAAAGCTCAGATTCTCTTAATGAATGCTCCAATTTCTTTATTCTGTAATGGGATGAAACGAGATACAAATAAAAAGCCGCTGGTGATCAGCGGCTTATATATTATTTAAATTTTCTCTTTTTATTGTTATTGTTCCGAGAAAATCGTTTAGGGCTTCTACTGGTATTTGAGATATTGATGATTTGCTTGCCTTTTCGTTTATTTGAATCGGCTAATTTGTCCAAAGAGATATTTTCCTCAATTGAAAGTTGACCTTTCGACAAAGCTTTTAGGTCATCAAGTATTATGTTATCGTTTACGAAGTGCTCTTTATTCCAAGTCATATAAGCCATTTTCATATAATTGCCAATGGTTTTAACGAACTCAGTTTTTATAGGGCCATCCTCCATAGCAATAGCCTTCTTAATTAGTTCCTGAACATTGTGACCATAGTGGCGGTACTTTGGTTCAGTAGTAGGATAGGGCACTTTATCCGGCTGCAGTCTGTCCTCTTCTTTAGATGGCATTTTTCCGGAAGGGGTCTTAACACCTTTAAGATTATATTTTGCAATTCTGAAGACATGTCTCCAAATTTTCTCTACATAATCTTCCACATTTTTAGTTTGTGGGTGCATTCTTAACATTAGTTCTACGATTGCTTCGACAAATTCTTGTCTGTGCTCATCATCTTCTAATTCTGTTGCTTTAATGATCATTTCCTGGATTCCTCGTCCGTATTCGGAAATGGTGATGTCGGCTTTTTGGGTATTGTACTCAATATCGAAGCCTTTTACAAATGTATCTGTCATGTTTTTTATTCTACTGTTACTGATTTAGCTAAATTTCTAGGTTGATCCACATCGCAACCTCTCAGAACAGCTATGTGGTAAGAAAGCAATTGAAGTGGGATTACAGATAATAGGGGTGTTAAATGCTCCTCTGTACCCGGAATTTCAATTGTATGATCCGCTAATTCGCTAATAATTTTATCACCTTCTGTCACGATTGCAATGACGTAGCCTTTTCTAGCTTTTACTTCTTGAATATTACTTACTACTTTATCGTATGCACTCATGTTGGTTGCCAAAACTATAAC
>CALCSX010000371.1 GCA_937894165.1 uncultured Saprospiraceae bacterium
TTATTAATAACTAAATCACCTTCCAGAATCCCCGGACAGCCATCGCTACCTTCCACGCTCGTGATAACAATAGAATCTGAAAAATCTTCCGGATCCAAAACTAAAACCGAATTGGTGGTCAGCCCCATATAGGTGCGAATGACGCCATCTTGTTCGAAAGTAATAGTGTAGGGCAATGAACCTGAAAAATTGAATTCTATAATAAGTGGTTCATCTTGGCAAAGAATTGGCGGAGCGGATATTGTAAGTGTCTCCACTTCACCAATTATAAAAGTAGTTGGATTGCTTACCGAAACACAGTCAGACATTAAGTCCGGTTCTCCTAGATCATTTAATGGTGTTGCCACTGCTGAAAAATAATATTCCTGACCAGGCATCAAATTCATTAATATTGACCAAGGAATGGTGGTTGAATTAAAGAAGAGAATAGAAGAACCAATTGGATTGGGATTAGTTGATAAAACATAAAATAATGTATCATCTCCGGGAACGCCATTGTATCCTCCTAAATATGAAAAGTCAGCATCCTCTCCAAAACAAACATTTAGTAATGTTCCCTCCATAGTGCCTGCTTCCAAGTTACAATCATTGCAAGTCGGCGAGCCCCCCACAACAGGTGGAGGATTACATAATCCCCCGTCAGATACAGTAAAATTATATGCTGTCCCTACGTCGATAGGATTACTTGTAAAAATATTTCCGGTTAATGTTCCACTTCCGGGAGGGGAAACAACATAATTATCTGCGTCCCCACCACTTATTTCAAAAGTCACGGTGTATTGGTCATCTTCGTCATTGCAAAGCCTTTCTAAATTGATTACATTCGGACTTTCTTCCTCCAAAATTTCAAAAAACAGTGTATCAGATTCACAACCGCTTTCATTTTCCGTTACTACCACACTAAACTGTCCGCCTTCACTTGCATTAAGTGGATACCCGTTAATTACGAAAGGATCATACGGTACATTCCAACTGAAGCTATATTCACTGTCTGAATTTTCAAGATTTAATTCCACTACTACAAAAGTGCCCGGACATATAGAAAGATCGGGATCAATCAGTGAAACAGGAATCTCCACTCCCTCACAATCCGAGCTTTGACAATCATCTATTCCCGAAACAGTTAAAATATCACATCCTTCAGTAGAATTTAGCACAAAGGTATATGGTTGACCATTTTCGATTGGACTGCCGGTGAAAGTATTTCCTGTCAAAGTACCTTCATTTCCATTCATAAAAACTATTTCGCCCATTCCACCGAAAACATTGAAGCTGACCACATAGGTATCATCGGCATTGTTACACTCTATGGTTAAATTATCAAAACTCATTACCTCTATATATTCAAATGAAGTATTCCCGTTAATAATCCCCGGGCAAGTAGCAGCATTTAGTGAAATTATTTCCAAATTACTGTCAAAGTCTAAATCTGAAATATTAAAAGTATAAGGATTATCACTCGTTGTTATAGGTGTTTGTATGACTCCATCCAGGGAATATGTCAATACATAAGGACCTGCACCGTCAAAATTTAAATCGATGTTAATTATATCATCCTCACAATATGGTCCTTCATTTTCAAACGTTAAAGTTATTTGTTCGTACCAAGTAACAGGTGTTCCAACACTAACCGCCGCACAATCATCATCTAAATCAACATTTCCTGTACCATCATCCGGTCCTACTGCATAGGAAAGATAATAGGTCGTTCCTAAAACCATCCCTAATCCTTCGTCAAAACTTATAGTTGGATTCGTAGTTCTTAAAATTTCATTTCCTATGCTATTCCCTGCATTATCGTGAAGGATATATTGGAAAATATCGGGAGCCACAACCGCTCCGGGTAATGTTGGGTCGATTGTAACCTGATCATCTTCACAAAGTATTATTGGTTCAACAGGCAAGGTGGCAGGCGCAGAAAGGCAATCACAGTTAACTATCGAAGTTCCACTCACTATTATTGGAGGACATGGTTCCATTTCAAAAACTGAGAAATTATAGTCAGTACCTATTTCAATTGGATTGGACGTAAACAGACCATTCATGTCTAAGATGCCATCATTTGGTGTAACTTCGACAGGATTACCTGAACCGCCTGTAATTTGAAAAGAAACTATATAGTGCGTATTTCCACCTTCACATATTAAATTTAAATCGCTTATTTCCAAGGGAGGAAAAATATCTATTTCAAGATCTTCAGGAAGTATTTCTCCTGAACATCCATCAGCAGAAAAGCTAATTATTTCAATAATTGTGTTTTCAGTGATAGTTATGTCTTCTGAAAATTGATTTTGATTAAAGGTAAGTTCAGGTTGAAGTATACCATTTAAAGAATATTCTACAATGAATGGAGCTTCACCACTCGTAAAAGTAAATGTTAGAGTAGCATTTTCTCCTTCACAAATCTCACTAGGACCTGTCAGTATCAATTCTGCAATTTCTCCTACGCTAAGAACATCTATTTCATCTACAACTGAACAATCAAGTCCATCCGTTAAGGTGAAGTTGAAAGTTCCCGGGGATAAATCATTAATGGCAAGCGTACTTTCACCGGTTGACCAATCTATCGTATAAGGAGGATTCCCATTTGGAATTATTTCAATGCTTCCGGTATTTTGTCCGCATGTAGCAGCAACAACTATATCTTCATAATCTATATCACCTGTATTTTCAATTATTAAACCAAATACATCAATACTACACCCCGCTTCATCAATGACTGTCAAACTATACGTTCCCTCGCTTAAATCAGTCAATAATGGACCATCCTCTCCGGGAAATCCATTCCATATGTAGGTTAGGTCACCGGTACCTCCAAAAGGGAAAACCTCAATAGAACCATTAGCTTGATTACAACTTTCGTTTATAAGAATAATATCATCAAAGCCTAGAATTGGAGACGTTATCACCTCAAATAGAACAGGTTCAGTCTCACAAGCACCGTTATCCGCAGTTACTTCATATATTCCCGGTGTATTGATGGAAACTACTTCTCCTGTTAAAATAATTCCGAAAGGTCCCTCCCAGGTAAAATCAGCCGGCCCGCCATCTAGTATAATTGCAGTAAAATCAGTTAGCTCTTGACCACATATCACTCCCGGGTTAGGACTGATTTCAAATTCTATACCTTGCAATACCATTAAGCTGACGATAACCAAATTTTCAGCATTGCAACCATTTAAACTTACGACTGCATAAACTAAATCACTTGCGGTAACAGAAAAATCACTCGGGTCGGGAATAGGAATTGTTAAACCAATATTGCTGAACCATGTCACTGTGGCTCCTGATCCCCCGGTAATTTCATCATCATAAAAACTTAAGTCAAAAGAGGCTGTCAAATTTTCATCTCCGCACGCAGTTAAAGAACCGATGTCAAAAGCATCCGGTCCCGGGTTAATAACTATTTCAAAAGGGGCAGGAGTCTCTCCACATTGACCCAAATTTGGTGTAAACTGTAGAAAAACAGAACCTGATAAACCTG
>CALCSX010000372.1 GCA_937894165.1 uncultured Saprospiraceae bacterium
GACTAATATCATCATTGAAAACAGGGTGGAATAAATCATTGACTCCATCTTCATTGGGAGTGAATGAATTAGGAACATACAAATAGCGTGTAGATCCATCGGGAAGTTGGGGTTTAAATTCTACCGTTTCCATTCCGCAACAGGTTTCATTTTCTGGAATTGGTGAACTATCCATTTTGATATTCTCTTGTGTACAAGCATTCAGGTATAGAAAACCAGACAATCCTAAAAAGCATTTTTTTATGTTGTTCAATTCCGGTATTTTAATTGATTACAAATGATTTTATTGTTTTTCCGTCATACTAAGAGTTGACATCAAAAGGTATAGCGCTAAGAAAGACATTCATATCAATTGAAATTGAAGAAAAAGAATTTCATTGAATCATATCTATATCGATGAAGTAATTGTCAAAGAAATGACTGCACGCATTCAATATTCTTCTAATTTTTGTTACTTTAACCTACAATTTCACCCATTTGTGAACTGATTCTTTGCCGGAAGCGGTAAAAACTTTGATAAAATATGTTCCTGAGGAAATATCACTTGCAATCCAATTATAATTAGCAAGGCCGTCCATAGAAATACTTTTTATAATTCTCCCGTTCACATCGGTCATTTCCAGTCTTTGGATCATATCACCTTTCAATTCGATATGAATCTCATCGGCACCGGGGTTGGGAAATATCGAAATATCCAAACTGTTTTCAAGCCTATCGGTTTGACTAACTGTCGACAAGGGTACTGTGAATATCGTGCAGCTGGAATTATTTGACCATTCGATTTCATGTTCCGTATTTTTACCCACGGCCAAGATACAAGGAAGATCAAAAACAAAATCTTCCCCAACTATTTCTGCATACAAATCTGCCTCAATAGAAAACGGTACATTAATTGACTCACCCGGCCCAATTAATGTTGAAACTGAAGTAATCACTTTAGTTTCACAACTATCCTCTAAGAAATAAATCAGTTCCACTTCATTGATTGTCACATCACTAAGATTTGACAATTCTATACTAAATTCAATAAGCATCTGATTCAAACCTTCTTCAATACCATTGGGATATTCATAATCTGTAACTTTCAACAAATCCGCTGCCAAATCAAGCCCGAAATTAAGGGAGCTTGGGGGTATATTTAATAAATATTCTTCCATCACAGTCTGATCTCCTATATTTCCATATAAAAGCAACCTATCACCATCTTTGTTGAAAAGTAAATCACCTTCTAATTCGCTTTCGAATAAATATTCCTCCGTCAATTCCATTAAAATAGGATCAAAGCCCTGCAAAACATATTTACTCTCATTACCTGTTCCACTCTCTCTACCTAATCTAAATAATTTTTCTCCAATAATTTTCTCTTGAAGAATGTCTTCATAGTAATTTTCGACTTCAAATGAATCAAGTATATCTGTCTTTTCATTTAAATAATAAATCATATTCCCTGAACTTAAAAAATAATTCTTATTTTCAAACTGAACGACATTATCTATCGGAGGGAAAGTATTAACCAAATGATACGATCCATCTTGATAATATTCGAATCGCTCAAATCTGTATGCACTTGTATTTGAAAATCCATGAATTTTAGAGGTTTTATAGGAACCTTGTCCTGAATACACATAATCAAAGAACTGAAACTTTTCCCAATTCGACAGATCCTCAGAGCCGTTATATTTTCTCAAAGTTGCAAGTCCTGTTCCAAATTGACCACCTTGAAAAAAACATGCGAAGAAATTCCCTGACTTATCAATTACATATGATTCGTAGTCTAATGGACTCAATTGAAAATAGTCCATATTGCTATTAAATATACCCGAATCATAAATATACATATAGAAGTCATTTCTATTTCCTCCTTCCGTGTTGATTTGATTCAAAATTATTTCCTTAATACTATCGTTTTGCATATAATAGTCAAATAAAACAAAGGATTCTGTACTTGACACATATTTTAATGCCGGAGGTTTTTCCAAGCCGGACTTTGCAACCATAGTTAATAAATACTCGTGATCCGATGTAAAAATGGTATAGGCGTACTTTTCACAATTTTTATACGTCTTGTGTAGAATTGCATAATAATCTGCATGCAAATCAACCATTTCAAAAGGTTCTGCGTAAATATCGTAACAGACCTCTGCGACTTTATTTTGTGCAAAACTCAACCAACTGGAAAGTAAAAAAATAGAAATTAGGTAAACTTTCTTCATGGGGAGGTGAATTAAAATCAATTAATAATGAATAAAGAAATCAGTGTTCTTGACCCGGAAACAAATAGTATTCTTAAAGTTATAAATAAATTTCTGAATATAACTCTTATTCCTTAGGAAAAATCGATTTCAACTTAAGAACATTATTTAGAAAATGTTACATTATAATCTTCAGTCCAGAGGATACCCCTATATTCTCAAATAAATAATAGCAAAAACAATTGAAATGAAAAGCGTAACCATGATAATTTTGGCGAACAAATCACTGTCAAGTGATCGTACTTTCGGGTGAAACAACATCAGAAAACAGCCAAATAAAACTATTTCGAAAAAAATAAGAAATCCATAAAATTCCTTGCTGTTTTTCATATTTATTCCATTCATATATTCCCGACCATCTATTTTTATGGACTTTGGCACCTCAAATATCGGCGTAAATAAAATAACTGCTACTTTGTTTTCGGGTTCCTTAATAGTAAATTGATTGGAAAAAATCTGATTGCAAGGGATTTTCCTCCAGTATGTTTCGATGGTTTTTTGCACCTCAGATGCATTTTCGATATCTTCAAAAGTGGGATAATGTCGCTTTTCTCCGGTAGCAAAATCTCTCGTTGTCAACCCCTCTTGCGAAGTTAGAAAGTATACTTCTCCGGGTTTGTCGGCAAATTCCACACCTTTAATAGAGTGAATATTCTCATAATTCAACTTCTTAATTACCTGCTCCTTCCTAGAAACTTCGCCAATATAAATTGCTCGATTAGAAGCCATATAAAATGTATGCTTGGCTTCCAAGTATCTTAAAAAATCCAAGTATAACAGTACACCTAGAGCTACCAAAATCCAAACACTAGCCAAAATTGGATAGCCACTTTTATATATTAAAATGGCAAGATGACCAATTATAACAAAGGTAACAATAACCTTATTTGTCGGCCCCGATAAGACATCGTGATACATCTTATTATTCTCCAATAAACTGATGTGAAAATCGCCTTTAGGTTGCCCTTGCCAGATAATCTGCTCGTCCTTTTGAAGTATACTGGGCCAGTCTATCTTGCGTGTCCTCATAATTTGTTGATGCTTAAGTCCTCAATCATCAGCAAATATAACAATATGGAATTTACAATATACCTTTAAGTTTAAAATCCGAGGTAATCATTAACGGTCAGCCTACCGCAGAGGCGCAGAGGTCGCAGAGGGAATGCCTGCGCATCGGTATTTCCCGTAGATTTCACGGAATGTGCAACGGTTCGGAATGACTTCGGCATCTGAAGGACACATTTACAAACTTGCGCCAGCATTATTGTGTTTCGACTCTCCTTCGACATCGCTCAGTGAACTCATTTATTATTATCTAGCCGGCATTTCGACTCAGTGACCTCATTTACTATTTTCTAGTCGGCACTTCGACTCAGTGACCTCGTTTACTATAATTGAGTCGAAGCCTAGAAATAGAGCAGATTGAAGATGTTTTAGCTAACCGCTTACTATTTCTCCTTCAACTTACCCATCACAGTCGTCAATGCCGCCTTCATTTTATCCAAGGCATCATTCATTGCTTTCTCCTTGGTATCACTCTTGCAAGAGACGAAAATCGGCTGTAGACCTTCCAATCTCGCTTCCATATTACATTGGACATCATCCGGTCCCACTTTTTGTGCATTCTGGTCAGAAAGGTGGATTTCTAATCGAGTTATCTTGTCAACAAAGTGCTTCAGTGAAGTATTAATCCTTTCTGTAAATGCTTCCTCAAATCCCTGAGTAGCCTTAAGATGATTGTCTGTATTAAATTGAATTATCATTAATATTGTGATTTATATTAAAAAATTTGTTTCTAAAGATAGGAAATTTCCTATTCAATTTACGCACTATTTCCGTGCCTAACTCTGGTATTTGAAACAAAATAAACTACAATAAGTTATTGAAAATAGCAAATTCCATGTGGGATTCTTTAGAGCTCAATGGTTAAATATGCTAATTATTTTAAATGCAAACCTTCCTAAAATTCTCAATATCATTGCCCTAGCCACCAAAGCGACAAAAAATCTCGAAAATTTACATGGCTTTTCAATAAATAAAAATTCTCGTCAAACTCGTACCCGCGTGAGCTGCTCGCAGGACTTGGTCACCGGTGTAGCGAAGCGGAAACGGGGACGGAACTCCGAAGAGGAGCGACCTGAGCAGACCTTACGTAAATGTTTTTTCTTATTTTACTTGATAAAGGTCTGCGAAGGGCACGCCCAAATCCTCAAATAAAAAGTCTCTTATAAATTTTTCGAGTTTCGAGAAATCTGAAAACCGTGCACGGCACTAAAAAAATAAAGGGTTGCTCCGTCTGGTACAACCCTTTTTAATTTATAATATTGCTTTTCTACGCCAGCGCATTCTCCAAATCCCCTATCAAATCCTCCACATCCTCTATCCCCACGCTCAGCCTAATTAAAGAATCCGTCAAGCCCACGTTCATCCGCTGCTCTTTAGGAATCGATGCGTGTGTCATACTCGCAGGATGCCCTACCAATGACTCCACCCCACCAAGCGACTCCGCCAAACTGAAGATTTTGAATCGCTTCAAGACCTCGAAAGAGTTCTCCATACTGTTATCCATCAGGTCAAAACTCACCATCCCCCCGGCCATGCGCATCTGCCGCGCCGCTAAATCATAAGATGGATGACTTTCCAAGCCCGGATAATAGACTTTAGACACTTTCGGATGCTTCTCGAGGAACTGCGCCACTTTCATGGCATTCTCACAAGCTCTCTGCACGCGCACATGCAAGGTCTTGATACCTCTCAATACCAAAAAACAATCCTGCGGACCCGGCACGCCACCTGAAGCATTCTGAATAAAATGCAGTGCATCATTCAATTCCTCTGTCGCAGTGACCACCGCACCTAAAACCACATCACTGTGGCCGCCCAAGTACTTCGTAGCCGAATGTAAAACCAAATCAGCTCCCATATCTATCGGCGTCTGAAGGTAAGGTGAAGCGAAAGTATTGTCCACGCAAACCATAATTCCATGGTTCTTCGCAATCTTGCAAATCGCCTCAATATCCACCAAATTCAACATCGGATTTGTCGGAGTCTCCAGCCAGATTAATTTGGTCGCTGCACTAAGTGACTTTTCTAGATTCTCCACTGAGGACATATCCACAAATCTGGACTTGATGCCGAATTTTTCGTAAACCTTGGTCAGTAATCGGTAAGATCCACCGTACAAATCGTTTACAGCCACTACTTCATCGCCACTTTTCAAGAGCTTGATAATGGCATCCATTGCTGCCAAGCCTGAACCGAAACAAGCTGCTCCTACCCCATTTTCCAAAGCCGCCAAATTAGCCTCCAAGGCATGTCGGGTAGGATTTTGTGTTCTGGCGTATTCGTAGCCCTTGTGCTCACCCGGAGCGGACTGCACATAGGTCGAGGTTTGAAAAATAGGAGTCATTATAGCTCCTGTTGATGGATCGGGCTCTACACCTGCGTGTATGGCTTTGGTACCAAATTTCATATCCTCTGATGACATATATTATTTTCTTTTTAATACTTTCCTTACGGCCGCGATCACATCTTTCACGCCGAGACCGTATTTTTCTAATAAATCTTCCGGCTTCCCGCTCTCCCCGAAGGAATCATTGACCCCCACGTACTCTTGTACTGTAGGAATATTTCTACTTAAAACCTGAGCCACAGCATCGCCCAATCCACCATTGATTTGGTGCTCTTCCGCAGTGACAACAGCGCGGGTTTTCGTAGCGGAGCGGATAATTGCCTCCTCATCCAATGGTTTAATCGTATGAATGTTGATCAATTCCACAGAAATCCCTTCCTCTTCGAGCACTCGGGCAGCTTCTACAGCATTCCAAACGAGGTGACCTGTCGCGAAGATGGTTACATCGCTTCCTTCATTCAGTGTAATCGCCTTGCCGATAGTGAAGGGCTGATCTTCCATAAACATGGGCCAACTCGGTCTGCCAAATCTTAAATAAACCGGACCTTCGTGATCTGCAATGGCGATGGTCGCCTGCTTTGTCTGGTGATAATCACAAGGGTTGATCACTGTCATACCCGGTAACATCTTCATCATGCCAACATCTTCGAGGATTTGGTGGGTAGCGCCGTCCTCGCCCAGCGTCAAGCCGGCGTGTGAGGCGCATATTTTTACATTCTTGTCGGAGTAAGCGATGGATTGTCTGATCTGATCGTACACTCTTCCGGTGGAAAAATTGGCGAAGGTGCCGGTGTAGGGGATTTTTCCTCCCGTCGCCAAGCCTGCCGCCATGCCCATCATATTAGCCTCTGCTATTCCCACTTGAAAAAATCTCTCCGGGAATTCCTTCTGAAAAGCACCCATTTTGAGCGAGCCGATAAGGTCCGCGCAGAGCCCTACCACTTTATTGTTCTTTCGTCCTACCTCCAGCAAGCCATCACCAAAACCATCTCTGGTCGCCTTCTTTCCTTTTGATTTTATATCCTTTAACATAGTTCTTAATTCTCTTTGATTTTGAAAAGATAATCCTTTAATGTTTCCTTCAGCAGACCGAGTGCTTTCTCGAGCTGATCGTCGTTGGGAGCGATCCCGTGCCAGCCGTGGTCATTTTCCATAAAGTCCACACCTTTGCCCATGACAGTATTCATGATGATGGCGATGGATTTGCCTTGTCCGGTGAGGGATTTGGCCTTGGCGAGGGTTTCCAGCACCTCTGCCATGTTATTTCCGTCCATTTCCAGAACCAGCCAGTCGAAAGCGACTAGTTTAGCTTTGAGATCTCCGAGCGAAAGCACTTTTTCTGTCGGGCCGTCGATCTGTTGGAAATTTCTATCTATTGTCACGATAAGATTATCCACTCTGTTGTGGGGGGCGAACATAAAGGATTCCCAAATCTGCCCTTCCTGCAATTCACCGTCTCCTGTCAGTGCATACACCAATCCCTCATCTCCGTCTATCTTTTTTGCCAGCGCATGACCTATGGCCACAGAAACACCTTGACCCAATGAGCCCGAAGCCACACGAACCCCCGGCAAGCCCTCGTGGGTGGTGGGGTGACCTTGTAGTCTGGAATCAATATCTCGGAAAGTTTTCAATTCCTCTACCGGAAAATACCCGCTTCTAGCCAGCACGCTGTACCATACGGGTGAAATATGTCCATTGGAAAGGTAGAAAACATCCTCGCCCTGCCCTTCCATATTGAAGTCAGATTTGTGATTCATTACACTGAAATACAAGGCCGTGAAGAAGTCAGCGCAGCCCAGAGAACCACCCGGGTGGCCGCTTTGGCATTGGTAGACCTGACGAACTATATCCCTTCTCACTTGAGATGCTATATGTTCTAATTTTTCTATATTTTGGTTCATAGAAGTATATTATTATTAAGTGCGTAATTGTTAAGTTCGAGTATAATAAAGAAGGCAACCCATTGATTTTTGGATTGCCTTCGACGAATTATTCTTTGAGCGTCAGTTATTCTACTGAGTCAGATAATTTTTTTCCAGGCTTGAATTTAACAACTGTTTTAGCAGGGATGTCAATTTCTTTTCCTGTTTTAGGGTTACGTCCTGTTCTTGCAGATCTGTTAGATACTGAGAAAGTTCCGAATCCGATTAGAGTCACTTTATCACCGCCTTTAAGAGCGCCGCCTACAGAATCCAAAACAGCATCCAGAGCAGCACCGGCTTGTGCTTTTGTTAAATTTGCAGATTCTGCTACTTGATTGATTAAATCTCCTTTGTTCATCTTTGTATAAATTGAATTAAAAAAATATGTTTAAATACACGCCAAAGGTATACCCTATTTGCAAACAATGCAAGTTTTTTTGAAAATTATTAGTGTTTTCAGCCGTTTCAGCCATCATATTAACAAATTTCCTCTTTATTTTAACAAAAAAGTCGATTTTTTGGGCATCACCCCGCCTGAAGTAGAAACATTTTTGCTGTATAAAGACGTAAATTATCACTTCCGGCGGGGTCGGGTCATCCGCTTTACTTCGTTCGTTCCTCACTTGTGCTCGCTACTACCCCTGATGCGGGAGGGTGAATTACGAATTAAAAATTAGAAATTACGGGGTGTTTTGAGCTTTGAGCTGCGAGCTATTATCTTGGAGGTTTGGAATGATTCAATTACCGCCACCAACTTGCGCTAGCTTTTTATAAAAAAGTTTTGTCATGATTTTTGTTCTTTTCAGGCAAAAATCCCGCCAAAACTGGGTTTTATCTAATTATATCACAGGGCTTCACCCTGCGCTAAAATATTGCGCCCACTTCGGGGCTTTCTTTGAAATATTGAAGGCACATTTTAAAACCTTCGCCGGCATATATTATGAACACAAATGAAAAATTCTCGTGGTTCGAGAAAACAATTACAAATGAAAAATTACGAATTGAAAATTAAAATTACGGGGATTTTAGAGCTACTAGGTGCGAGCTTTGAGCTGCGAGCTATTATCTTGG
>CALCSX010000373.1 GCA_937894165.1 uncultured Saprospiraceae bacterium
GGGGGATGCCCTCTACACCAGCCTCATCACCCCCTTTAAATGCTTTCTTTCCATAAGCCATGCCACCAGAACAAAGCTCAGGATTAGAGCAGTCTGTAGCAAAAACTGTTGTACACTTGTCAGGCTGAATGTTCGGATCTCGGTCGAAATCCATAGTAGGCCGACGGAAAGGAGGATGTATAATGCCATTCTGCCCAGTGGGTAAGGGATGTGGTAGTATTTTCTCCCGCTGAGGTAGCAGAGCACGGTCATGCCGAAGTAACACATCAGGGTCGCCCAGGCTGAACCAATGTACCCGTAGGTGGGGATCCAGATCCAGTTGAGCGAAATGGTGATGGCTGCTCCCGCTAGCGCAATGTAGGCCCCGTAGGAGGTCTTGTCGGCTAATCTGTACCAGATGCTAACGTTGTAATACATGCCGAGAAAGACATTGGCCATCAAAACGATGGGGACGATGACCAGCGCATCCCAATAAGTGCTGCCGATGAGGTATTTGAACTGATCGATATAACAGGCAACGACGAGGAAGCCGATGAGTGAAAAAATGGTGAAATAGCGGGTCACATCTGCGTATATCTGCTTCGAATCGCTGCGTTCAGCATTGCGAAAAAAGAAGGGCTCTGCACTGTACCTGAAGGCTTGGGTGAAGAGCGAAATGATAATAGTAAGCTTGTACGCGCCACCGTATTCCCCGAGCAAACTCTTGTTGGTGTCCATGTCGTAGGGCAGTCGCCACTTGAGTAATGCCTTGTCGAAAGCCTCGTTGATTACCCCTGCCATCGATGCGAGGATGAGTGGGGAAGCATAGAGAAACATCCGCATCCAGAGCACCCGATCGATAGCCCATTGTATGCCGCGGTATTGAGGCAGTAACAGGACGAATTGTAGGGCCGAGGCGATGAGATTGGATAGAAATATATAAGTAATGGCATAATCGGGATGGTAAATCCTATCTATAAATGGGTGGATGCCGCTCAAAGCAGGAGTAGCCAGAATGAAGGGGCAGCCGAGCAGAAAAAAGAGGTTAAATCCAACGTTGACAGTGATGTTGGTGAGTCGTATTTTGGCGAATTTGATAGCTTTGCCTTCCAGTCTTAGCTTAGCGTAGGGCAGCTCGCAGAGAGCATCAAAAAATAGTACCAAAATGAGCATAAAAATATACTGCGGGTCGGTGGCGTAGCCCAATATCCCGGCTATGCTCACGTGAAAAGCCAAAAGCAGCACAGTAAAGAAAGTAGACGAGTAAATCAGCGAGGCGGCGGCAGTGTCAAAGCTTTTCTTGCGATCCTCCGCTTTATTCCCGTATCGAAAAAAGGCGGTTTCCATACGGTAGGAAAAAATAACCATAAAAAAGGCGGTATAGGCAAAAAGTTCCACACTCTCGGCATAAAGTTGCCTCTCGATGACATTGGTATAAAGGGGCGTAAGCATGAAATACATAGCCCTGCCCACAATACTGCTGATGCCGTATATGGCTGTTTCCTGGGCAAGTTTCTTAAATAAGGACATGCTTTCGAGTGCTCTGCTTTAGAAAATATTTTTCTGTCTTGTTGTGAATTGATTCAATTTCAATCCCTCGACACCACGAAGTTATAAAAAGATAAAATGCGAAGGGGAGATCGGTGAAAAAAGGCATAAAAAAAGCTATAGTTTTCACTATAGCTTTCAAAATGTGGGCAGTGAGGGATTCGAACCCCCGACCCCCTCGGTGTAAACGAGGTGCTCTAAACCAGCTGAGCTAACCGCCCTGAAATATCTTTGCTTTCTTCTAAAGCGATGCAAATATAAGTAGCTTTTCAAATTTTACAAACTATTTCTTGTTTTTTTTAAAATTTTCGGGATTCAATAAACGTTATGTAGGAGAGATTGTGTTATATTAGTGATATTATTAATTCTTAATAGTTTGAAATTCAGGTAATAAACAAGATATGCGAAAAAACATTATTATCATCGCTGCTATACCGATAGTTTTGGTCCTATTGCTAGAATTGGTGCTTTATACGCAATCGGGCGGTGTAAAAACGAAAATAGAGGAGTATTCCAAAGAGAATTTTGAAGGTGAGGTGCAGTTGAGTAGTGTCAGATTATCAATTTTGAAGAGTTTTCCCCGACTTTCGGCGTGGGTGGAAGACCCGATGGTGATAGCGGGGCAGGATACCTTATTGAATGTGTCAACATTGGGAATTAAAATAAGTTGGTGGTCATTACTTTCGAGTACTGTTCAGGTGAAGAGCGTAGTTATTAAAGATGGCGTGGTTAATTTACATCGGACAAAAGCCGGAAAATGGAACTTCGATATCTTGAAAAAGAGCGAGGAAGATGTGGAGGAGGAAGAGGGAAGCGGTTTGTCGATTAATAAGGCAGAGTTGAGCAATGTGAGGCTTCTATTGCGGGATGATATGCAGGATTTGAAGGCTGAGGCGATGATAGAGAGGACGACTTTGGCGGGCAGCTTTAACACTGAATCTCTCAGTTTGTCGGTAGACAATAGCATGGAAATCAAAGAGTATGTTCGAAATAAGCGGAGAATAATACATAATTTACCTTTCAAGGTGAGATTGGACATGGAGCGATCGGCGGAGGGGCTGGATTTGGAGGATATTATCGTTTTTCTGGGAAAAAGTGAGTTGACAGGTAGTGGAAAGTTGGTTGATGAGAAGGGTGGTCAGCGTTGGACGGTGGATTTGGAGGGATCTGAAATTTCTATCGATCAGGTTTTGGATTTGCTGGGACAGGACGGAGAAGCATTTGGCAGTGGGGAGATAGATATGACGGTGAGTGGATCGGGTTTAATTCCGGAGAAAGGAGTTTCGACTTATGATTTAGAGTTTAGCTTGGCGAATGGGCAATTGAAGTCCGGAATTTTGAAGTCAGGGATCAAGGGTATTTCCTGTAAGGGCAGTTTTGTAAGTGATGGGAAGAAGGAGGTTTTGATAATTAAGGATTTGAGGGCGGACAATCGAGGAGAGAAAATAGCGGGGGATTTGAAGGTGGTAGGTTTTGACAAACCGGATGTAGAGGCCAGTTTTAACGGGAAGGTGCCGGTGGGTTGGATAACTGCATTTTCAAAACCTTATATGACCGGTGGGAAGGGCGATGTTTCTTTTCGCAATGTGAAGTTGAAGTCTTCCTCGTCGAAGAATACTTTTTCGGGAAGTGGAGATATTGTATTTGAGGATCCTGATTTTCTGATTATGGACAGTCCTTTTTCGGCGGATAATCTGGAATTGAATCTGGTGGGAGGAGATGTGAAGGCTAAGGGGAGCGGCATTGAGTTTTTGGGATGCGATTTGAATGCGGAGGGCAGCATTGTAGGTATTCCGGCTATGATGGCTTCAAAGGGATTTATGGAGTTTGATTTTGTGGTGACTGGAAGCGGGCTGGTGATCGATGATGTATTGACGCAAGTTGAGATATTTAATAACAGTTTGCCGGAGAGTGAGACGAACAGCGATTTGCAGTTTAAGGGGCGTTATAAGCTCGAGTTGGAGGAAATAAAATACGGAGATTTGGTGATTGATATGGCTGATATCGATGTTAGGACGGCTCCATCATTGATCACCTGGACGGGCGTGGCAAAATCTGTGGATGGCGATTGGAAATTGGATCAGAGTCTGCATTCATGGCCTTCGGGGGGCTACACGCTACGGGGTGTGGCGGAATGTAAGGGAACGGATATCAGGGAATTATTTTTGCAATTGAAGGATTTTGGGCAGGAGTTTTTGACGCATCAGCATATTTCGGGGCAGATGGAGAGTAAGGCAATCATGGATGTGACCTGGAATGCGAATAATGAGGTAGTTCCAGAGAAGATTCAAGTATGTATGGGGACGAGATTGAGCAAGGGGGTATTGAAGGATTTCCCTATGATGGAGAATTTTGCTTCATTTGTCAAGGTGGAAGATTTGCGAAATATTCAATTTGCGGAGCTTATAAATATTATAGAAATAAAGGACGGACGGGTTTTTCTACCATCGATGTTTATCCAGAGCAATGCGATGAATATGGATGTTTCGGGGGAGCATTCTTTGGATCATGAAATTTTATATCATATAAAAGTCAATGCCGGGCAGATATTGACGAGACGCTTTGAAAGTCACGATGCGCGCTTGGTGCCGGTGAAAGCTGAGACGCATGGTTGGTTTAATTTGTTTTATCAGATCAGTGGGACGGTGGATAATTTTACTTATCAGACGAATAAGCGGGAAGTGAAGAACCATTTTGAGCAGATGACGACGATGTATAAGGCGGGGGTAGGGAAGTTGGAGAGCAAATTTGGGCCGATTGTGTGGATAAGGGCTCCGCGGGAGTGGTCGGAGGTTCAGATGTTTGATATGAAGACGAAGGGGGAGGAAGTGGAGTTTTTGGATGATTTTTAGAG
>CALCSX010000374.1 GCA_937894165.1 uncultured Saprospiraceae bacterium
ATGTGTTCAACTCCCTACGGAGTTGGTGGAATTAGTTATTTGTACCCCGAGTTGCTGCCTTTCAGGCTTTACTCGGGGTTAATCGGGATAGGTAGGCGGTATAGTAACCGCCGTCCCCCCCACACCACCGGGCATACGCTTTAACGTACCACGGCGGTTTTCTCTAAAGTTTAACCTCGCTGTATTGCGGACAATGATTTAAGACCAATTTCTGAAAACCATGCCAAGCCCATACCGGTGCGGACATAAGGCAAGTTTGCCATAGACCACCAGCCATGGAATCGGACAGCGTTCCATGATTTGTTTTCAGGTAAGTTTAGAGATCTCAAAAAACGATAAGTAGCATACTTTTTTCCGTGCAATTTAAGGTTATAGCATCTGATACGGTTGCGAATCCATCCGTCCATGTCTCTCAAGTCGCTTAACCATGTGTTACATTTACGGAAATAGGTTGCCCAACCCTGAATAATTAGGTTGACCTCGTAAATGAGTTTCCCTAAGGGAATAGCTCGATTACGTTTCGTAACTTCCCTAATCTTTCCTTTGAATCTTACAATGCTTTTGTCTGCTATTCGGATTTTACCATCTTTCATGATCGTGTGACCTAGAAATTTGACTTCATCACATCTGCGGACTCCACTTTTGTCACGATTCACTTTCAGCTTGAGCTTCTTCTCGATAAATGTCGTGATTGATTTAAGTACTCTGAGTGCTGACCTTTCACTTCCAACGAAAATATTGCAGTCATCTGCGTACCTCACAAAGCTTAATCCTCTTACTTCTATCTCTTTGTCCAGTTCATCCAATACGATGTTTGACAGTAGCGGAGATAATGGACCTCCTTGCGGAGTTCCCGCTATTCGCTGTGTCTCTATTCCGCCCTGCATGAGTCCGGCTCGAAGAAATCGGTGTATCAATTTTAATAGTTTCTTATCTGAAATACTGTGCCTGAGTCGATTCATTAATCGATCATGGTTGATTTCATCAAAAAAACTTTTTAAGTCGATGTCAACTACCCAAATCTTCCCTCCCTTTACATATTCACTTGCCTTCTCAATTGCTTGATGGGCTGAGCGACCCGGGCGGAATCCATAGCTGTTGTCGCTGAAGTAAGGATCAAAAACCTTTTGAAGTTCTGATTGAATGCATTGTTGTACTACTCGATCTCCAATCGTTGGGATGCCCAGTAAGCGTATTCCTCCGTTTGGCTTCTCAATCTCAACTCCTCTTACTGCACTTGGCTCGTATGTTCCAGCTTGGAGTGACCTCTCCAGTTGTTTCATATTTGCAATTAATTCTTGCTCGTATTCTTCCAACGTGACTCCATCTATCCCTGCTGTCCCTTTATTGCGTTTCACTTCTTGAAATGCTTTGAGTAAGTGCCATTGATCTGATACTTTGTCCACTGTACCCGTGGTCAAGGTTTGCTGTTCTTCCAGTCGGGAAAATAACTCTATCTTCTGGGTCTTGCGAGAGGTTCCGCCTTCGCCTTTTCTCCCAGAATCCTGTTGCACTGTAAACAAGTCTCCTTGTTTGCCTTGTTTCCATTCTTTCGATAGTTCGTTGTTTTTACTCACTTTAAGTTCGCTTCCTTGTTTAGAAAATTTAAGCCTTCCTGTTTCTATATAAACAGTACTACGCCCTCTGCTGACTTCTGTTGACATGGATTCCTTTAGCACTCGCGCGTACCTCCGGCAATTGCCCGTGTCACAGATCTCCCGGGGTAAGACAATTTACTTTCCTCCGATGCGACTAAATTTACCCATAAATCCTCCGTCTGACTGTTGGGATTAGGCGATTCCAAGCTCGCTTCCCCGAATTTATAGGCCTACTATTTAGTTTCTGTTCGTTCACATCTGGATTTTGTCGCCGCCTTCCTTCAGATTCCCGGTCACCCGAGACACCCTTGGCTTAGACTATGGAGTTCCCGCCAGTTGGCCTCCTCGGGACTTGCTGCCTCCTTTGAGATCGCTCACCCTATAGTGAATTGTCATGCCCGGCACACTTGACATTCTACCCCATTCCGGGGTATTTTCGTTTCTAATATCTAGAATCCTTTGTTATAAGAATTTAAAATCGTTATTGTAAATATTTTTCAAATCAACGTAATAATTATAGCAAATAAATTGCGGGGGAAATGTTAGTTTGGAACAGTATTTAAAGAGCATATATTATTCCAAAATCCTTACTTTATTCTCTCCCTCTACAATTTTTATCCTCTGATTCATCTCTACTCCGGTAAATACCTCCAAAGTTCTTGATGTATTTGGCCACAGTATTTTAATATCAAAAATTTCTACTGCATCAGCCAGACCGAAATGAAGCGTAAGACAATTGCCTCCAAAACTTCCACCCGGAGAAACTCTTTTTTGAACTTGATGTAGCGTGCCATTCGCATCTAAATATTTTAATCTAACCCTAGCACCTATAGCTGCTCTGTTAGAATAAGTTCCTTCCAGACGAATTGATAAATAAGAATAATCATTGTCTAATTCATTTATGAATAAAGCATTTGCAAAATCATCCCCACCATAGGCACCCCCTAGAACTATATAAATATCTAAATCTCCATCCAAATCAAAATCTGCAAATGCGACCCCATGACCTTTCTGCAAATGACCTAACTGACTGCTCGTTGTTCCGTCAATAAACCGTTTGCCTTTGTCATTTACCATTAATACATTAGGAACTAGTGAAGCAAATGATGGCGTTCCGGTCCCAAAATAAGCATCATCAAATCCATCATTATTGATATCTCCATAACTAGAGCCCATAGTAAACATTGGTCTTACCATTCCCATTATAGAATCTACTCTTTCAAAATTCCAATCTGCAGGATTTCGATAAAGGGCAGGCTTCCCTCCACTAGGCAGTCCCAAATGGTATTCACTTTCGAGATGAGCTGCAGATTTTCCCGCTTTTACCGGAAAGCTAGATACAAATAAATCCTCCAGACCATCATTATCAATATCCCAAAACCAACATGGAAAGCTATTTAAAGGCTCACCTGTCTGAGTCATTTCTGTTACATTATCAAATGTTATACCTCCTTGTGCGTTTATTTCCTTATTGAGAAGGAAGACATTAGGTCGATCCAACATAGAAATATATAAATCAAATTTTCCATCATTAGTGACATCTGCCGATGTTACTCCTTTAATCATTCCTCGTAATTGATCAAGTCCCGACTCTTTAATTTTATTTATAAAGGTTACATTTCCGGAGATTGAATCAAGACCTTGATTTATATATAATTCACATGGTCGGTTGTTCTGACCGATATTAGATTCATTTCCAATAAACAAATCTATCCATCCATCATTATTGAAATCTGTCCATACAGCTGCCTGTGTGGGGTGATAGGATAGCAATCCGGTCGAAATAGTAACATCTGTAAAAGTTCCATCTCCATTATTTCTCAACAAGGAGTTAGGAATTTCACCTTCATCTCCAAACCAAGCACCTCTTAGAATCATAAAATCTAGATAACCATTGTTATCATAATCAGCATGTACTAAGTGCAATCCTCCGGTAACTCCTTGCAAACCACTTTCAATTGTTTTATCTACAAAAGTACCTTTGCCATCATTTTCAAAATATCTTATTTGATCAGTAAGTCCCCAGGAAGAGGTGACAATATCCACAAATCCATCATTATTGAAATCATCTGCAATAGCTCCTCCTGAAAGGCCCCTTACATTTAAACCTTTCTCAGCCGCCACGTCCCTAAACTTAGGAACGTTAGCTACTTTGGTAAACTCATCATCAGGAAGTCTCCATTTCACAGGGACTTTTTCAGGATATTCTCCTATTGTCATGTAGGCTAGATTGAGCATCCATAAAGATTCATAATCATCCGGTCTATCCTGTAATATATCTTCGAAAAGCTGAATTGCCCTACGTGAAGATTGAGTTATTTTATAGATACCCTCTTCTGCTATTGGAAAAATACATGATGCAGTATTTGGGTTTTCTATACAATTATTTACCTCAGCCAGTCTATAATAATTCAATGCTAACAATAAAGGCCGTTTCGAATTTTCTTAACGGCTTTTTTACCTTCCACCTTCATCAATAATTCTTCCAATTCTTTAATTGCCGTCTCATGGATGCCTGCAGATAGTAGTTCATACGCTCTTAGCACACTTATTTGTAAACTATCATTTAGAGTATTGGCATTGGGGAGCAAATTCTTAAAATAATCCGCTCTTTCTTTGTTGAAAACGTAGCCTGCATTCTGTGGATCTATTTTTTCTGTGGCTTCCTTTACCAATTGGATCATTTTGGCAGTTTCCTCGTCCATTTTATTCGGCTCTTTAGTTTCGATTTTAGGTTCACATCCCCAAATTGAAAATAAGAGAGTCGTAATTATTAATAATTTGTTAAATCCACACTTATCTACAGATGCCATTACACTTTAAAATTTTATTTTCTACAATAAGGATGCTAATATTAGAAAAAAGTATGAGGGTTCAAAATTAATATGAACAAAATGCTTTTAAAGAGAAAGGAATAACAATTAAAATTGTTATTCCTTTCTCTTTAATTAATTAAATTCTGTAAAATTCAATCAAGTAAAAGAGTGTAAAAT
>CALCSX010000375.1 GCA_937894165.1 uncultured Saprospiraceae bacterium
AAATATCAGCCCGATAGCCTCAGTTTTTTGGCGCCGGATATCTATAATCGCTTTTTGGCGGATGATTTTGAAGAGCGAAAATCCGAATACAGTGCTATTAATTCGTTAAGAGACAGAAGGGAATTTTTAAAAAATACCGTGAGTTATAGTCGTTTTTTCTATGAATTTTTCAAAGATAGTGCCTATTGGTCCGTAGAGATAGTTGAGCCAAAACTTATGCGGGAATACACGCAATATTTATACAATCCTTACACCGGAGATTACAATGTGGAGGTGGTCGTGAAAAGGAGATTTCTCGAAAAAATATTAGAAAATTACTGGCCATACAGGTTGGAGGTACTCAGAAATGTCAACACCGGCACCGCCTTTATCGAAAAATATAATGAAACCGTCCAGATTATTGATATGTTGGTGAAATTTGCCCATGTAAAAGATGCGGATGCTAAACGGCTGGAAAGAAGGGTGAGGAGAGCGAAAAATGCTGAAAATATTGATGAACTATTAATTGAATATCTTCAAAACAATATTGCGCAGCTCAATGAAAATAATTAATTCAGAACTCTTTAGATAATAAAAGAGTTAATAGACCTAAACTAAATCCTACTCAGCTTTCCATGGCGAAAAGACTACAATCCATTAATGATAAAAGCAGAACTAATCTGAAGGATTCCTTCAAGGCATTGAGGCATATTCCCCGTTTTTTCAAAGAAGTTTGGTCTACGAGCCCCGGATTGTTTCTAATTCATATCATTTCCCGACTAATAAATGCGCTTACGCCGATAGCTATTTTGTGGGTCGGAAAATTACTTATCGACGAGATTATCCTCCAAATAAATGCCAGCGACAAGGATTTTGATCTGATATGGAAATATGTGGCTTTGGAATTTGCTCTAGCGGTAGTTTCTGATCTTCTAAGCAGGCTCGTCAATCTAACTGGAGGTTTGCTGGGTGATTTGTACTCCAATAGTTCCTCGATTTTGATAATCAAAAAGACCAATGAACTCAGCATTGCGCAGCTGGAAGACTCCGAATTCTATGATAAATTGGAGATGGCAAGGACACAGACGTCGAGCAGGGTAAATTTGCTGTCCATCGCGCTGGGGCAGGCGCAGAGCATCATTTCAATGGCTACCCTCGTGGCGGGTTTGATATTTTTCGAGCCACTTTTGCTGATCTTGCTGATTCTAAGCATTGTTCCTTTATTTATAAGCGAGGTGAGATTCAGCTCGGAGAAATACTCGCTTGCCAAGAGTTGGACTTCGGAGCGTAGGGAATTGGATTATCTAAGATTTATCGGGGCGAATGATAAGACGGCGAAGGAAATCAAACTTTTTGGTTTGACGGACTTTGTAGCTGACAGGTTTCGGTTTTTGTCGGACAAATATTATGAATTAAACAAGAAATTGACTGTTCGCCGGACGTTTTTAGGGGCACTTTTCAATGTTTTGGGTGTTTTAAGCTATTACGGTGCCTATGTTTTGATTATTTACAGAGTTTTGGCGGGTTTGATAACGATTGGAGAGCTGACATTTCTATCGGGCTCTTTCAATAGGTTGAGGAACAATTTGCAGGAGTTTTTCTCGGCTTTCACGCGAATGACAGAGAGTTCTTTGTATTTACAGGATTATTTTGATTTTATTGATCTTCAGTTGGATAACGAATCAGATATTGATGCCGTTCCATTACCGGATAAAATAATGGAGGGGATAGAGGTGAAGGATTTGCATTTCTCGTACCCCGAAAGTGGGGAGGAAATTCTGAAAGGAATTAGTTTTGAGATCAAAGCGGGAGAGAAAATGGCATTTGTGGGTCAGAATGGCGCAGGAAAAACGACTTTAATAAAACTTTTGCTGCGCTTTTATGAGCCTACTTCCGGAGAAATATTCTTGGATGGGGTGAATATTCAGCGATATGATATTAGTGAGTATCAGAAGAAATTTGGGGTGATTTTTCAGGATTTTTTCCGCTACGAATTCACGATTAAGGAGAATATTGCTGTCGGAAATATTGCGGAGATAGGCAATGCGCCGAGGATAGAAAATGCGGCTGTTTTGAGCTTGGCGAATGAGGTGATCGAAAGTCTTCCGGACGGTTATGAACAGCAATTGGGCAAGAGATTTGCGAAGGGTCAGGAATTGTCGGGCGGGCAATGGCAGAAGGTGGCTTTGGCGCGGGCTTATATGAAGGATGCTGATATTTTGATATTGGACGAGCCTACTTCGGCCTTGGATGCGAAGGCAGAATATGATGTATTCAAGAGGTTTATCGATTTGACAATCGGGAAGACGAGTATAATTATTTCGCATCGATTCAGTACGGTGCGGATGGCCGACAAAATTCTGGTTTTGAAGGATGGATTAATTGAAGAGACGGGCAGTCACGTTGAGTTGATGGAGAGGGAGGGATTGTATTCGGAGTTGTTTTTGTTGCAGGCGGAGGGGTATAAATAGTCTCTGCAAGAAAAGTCCAAATACTTTGAAAGCCTTTTCTTTGGATTTTTTTTATCAGAGAAATACTATCGGAGGTTTTCTTACAGTCAATAAATAGTAATATATTATTTTTGTATTATTCAGATTCTTTATTCACGTTTCTTTGCTGTTCGTCGTCAAATTATCAGCTGTATTTCGAATATGCGTAGGCGAGCGCGGGACTAAAAAAGTTAGCAACAATCTGAAAAAACAAAAGGGACTCAATTAAGAATTCCTTTTTGTAACTTCTACTTGCTTACGTTCCAATTAAGGAAGAGGCTTTAACAAGTCTATATCATTCAAATATACGAATAAATATTTATTGTGACCACGACATAATAAAGAGGTGAAATAGAAATCAAATTCAAATATTGTGTTAGTAACCAAAAATTTTGAGTTTTTTCGTCAAGCTCAGCACTCATTTTAGCCGATTTTTACCATCAAATCTCAAAAAGAGAATTGGTTTCACAAATTTTGGTAGTTCCTATATCACTAAAGCACTTAGTTTTTTGACTTTTGAAATAATTTGGGATAAATTTCTTAATTTGGGATGAGGTAAGGTAGTATGTGTGTGCGTGAGAGCGGGAACAATTGAATTCTTTAGAATTAAAAAAAAAAACAATAATGGGATCAAGTAAAAATACTTCGGAAGAAGATTTGAAAAAACAGTTCATAGTTGGTGAAGAAATAAATAATTATCGTAAAAATCAAAAAGGTGATCAACCAGTTCGAGTTTTGAATAATTTGACATTATTCAAACTCTTACACGAAAATTCTTACATCAATAAATTGTTTAAAATCGGAGTGATTAAGCATGGAGTGTATCCAGAGGTATCGATAATTTATGGGAATGTAAGTCTTAGAAAGGAAGATGGGAAGACCTATAATACACCAAACATGACTAGTAAAAAACATTTGCAAATTCATGAAACATTTTTATCAATTATTTGGATTATATCATATTCATTATTAGCCTTGACATCTGAACGATATTTTCATCCTTGTTTATCTGAAGAATGGTTGAAAAAGTCCAATGAGCGTCAAAATTTAGCAAAAGAATTGTACAATTATGCAAAGTTATTAGTTGTTGACTTTGTTGAATGGAATAAGAACGATTTGCCGAATCCAGAAAAATATATAGTAGAAGAAGCTGACTATATTGGTCAAGCCAAAATGTATTATATAGAAGCAATAAAATTTATCCTCTACCATGAATTTGTGCATTCGGTAATGCACATTGAAAAGGATGTGAACGAACGTGAACGGATTGAATTGGAATTAGAGGCGGATAAAATATCATTGGATTTAGTTTTAAATGTTAAAGATGATACTGCTGATTTTATATCTGAATGCGGAGCAATTATTGGCGTATTGACAAATTTTATTGTAAGTCATAAAACTAAAAAGATAGACCACCCAAACTTAGAAGATAGATTGAAATATGTTCTTCAACAATGTAAAAGTGAATATAGGGATTTTGCATTTTGCTTTGCTTGCATAGGAATTGAATTATGGGCAGAACAATTTTCAATAGTGTTAGCTAAGAAAGAATCAGAAAAGGACTTTGAAAAAAAATTTGATGATTACTACAAACAATTAAGTGAAATGGTTTAACTGTATTTGATAGCATGGCCTCCCATAGGTCACATAAAATTTATAGTAAAACGTTCTTCAATGTTTAGCACCTTCAATTAAATAATAAAATTGATCAAAATCCCGCAATTTCAACCTAACGCTTTATCTTTATTACTCAGATATAATTGCACATTTGAAAAATATTCTTAATTTTATCTCAGAACAAGAAAGGGAGTGGAAGGTAGGTGGTGCACCTTTCCTGTTGACCTTATGAACAAATCTTTTAGAGCATTTGAAAAATAAGATGACAAAAGCTATTAGTTTTATCCGTAATCTTTAGTTAAGCCATAAGGAATTACAAAAAATACAAAAAATAAAGTGCTATGGTATATTTAGTTGGATTAATAGTAGTTTTTCTAATAGTATGGGTCATTAGAAGTGGTGCGCATCAGACAAAAGTAGTAAATGAGTTTAATTTGCTTTCACCTGAAGAGCAACATGAGAAGGAGGAAGTACTTAAAAGCCAACTGTTAGATTTTTTTACTGAAAAAGGAGATACTGTGACTGTTAACGATCTATATAACGGCAGATATTCATATCGACAGATGATGGTTCTCAAGAAAAATTACAATATTAAATGACCATTTCTCCGGGCAAAACAGAAGTCAGCGTGTTTTGAAAATATATATTTTAAATCTGAAAATTAAAATTCCCCAACTCGCATTTGCAGCTTTGCTCCTTGAATTTATCGTTCTGTAGTCATTACATTGAATCTTTTCATTACATTGAATTCGGAATAAATTCTAGATTGAAAAAGGAACTTATTTATATTATTACAGGCTTTGTTAAACTTGAAATGTTGACATATAAATAATCATAATGATATCTATTGAAGAATTAAAGCATTTAATTGAAACTGAAAAAAGGATTATACCTGGTCAAGATCATGATACTTATTTAAGATATGATTTCTTCGAACCAAATGAGGAGATAGAAAAACAAAGGATCAAAGAGAATGGAACCAACTATGCAAGTTGCTTTTTGTTAGAATCTTATTGTTGGCGAACATTTGAATTTGTAAATGAACATTTACGAAGTACTTGTGGAATCCCAACCAATGAATTTGTAAAAGAGTATAAAACCCTTTTAAATAAATTATTAGATGGAATTGAATCTTATGATGATCAGATAACTTGGAGATGGGTAAATTGTTTTAAAGGCTTTGAATATTTGAAGACCCAAGTTGGTAAAACAGTTGAAATTCCTGAGTTCAAATCAACTTCAAAAAGAAAATTGGAAAATCGAATTTATTGGAGAATAAAAACAGATATAAATAGTAACGGTAAGATGATCTTCAAGCATATTGATAAATATAAAGCAAGGTCGGAACAAGAAATTCTCTTTAAAAGCAATTCAATTTTCAAAATTGAAAATGCTGATGAAAATTGTTTATATTTAGAAGAAATTAAAAATGATAAAATAGATTTTATTCTCAGCGAAAATTACTGGGAAAATTGAATACGGGTTCTTAAAATGTTCATTTTCTCATCGAATGCATATAGGGTCAAATAAGAGAGCAGAATTGATTTGGGATGATAAAAGTAAAGTGACAGATAACGGAAAATCGTTCGAAGACTTAGTGACAAATTTTATAAAGTCAAAAAAGACGAATGGCGATTGGTTTCCAAGAATATATTTGAGTTGACTAAAATTATTTCACAAAAGAAAATTATTATGAGTAGCAAAATCTATTTTTCAAAAAATGTCGGAATGAATTATACTGAATCTGATGGGTTTATTGTCCAAAACGATAAAATCTATAGATCTAAAAATGTGAGTATGGGATATACCGAGTCCGATGGGTTTATTATCAAAAATGATAGAATTTACAGATCTAAAAATGTGGGTATGGGATATACCGAGTCTGATGGGTTCATTTTAAGGAATTATGATTTAAAAATTCATTATTTGTCTGGTATACTATATGATTATTTGGAATCAAATCAGAAATAGTAGAATTTCAGACTACAACTTTTACCCAGTTTTATCGCTTTGCAAACCAACCATTGGGTGTTATAATTTTTTATCTAGTAGATCTACTAAGTCAAAAAGGTATTTCACATGATGTTAGTATTGTTACAACGATATTATTTTATTTTTAACAAATTAATTAATATCTAGAATTTGAAGAACTTAATATGGAATTGAAATAGTTTGAAAAAGGAATATGAAATAATTCGTGTAGAGTCTCATCTTTCATTTAAAAAGATGAGAGGGATTATATTGAATGATCCCTTGTTTTACAAAGAACAAAACGAAATCGAAACTTTAATTATAAAATTTATTTTGTCTCATTTCTGGGAATTTATTTCTGACTTTAAGAAAAAATTTGCAGAAAACTATTTAGAATCGCGGAATTTTGAATCTAACTTGTATTATAGAATATTAGAAGAAGATCTAAAACCAATTGAATTTCCATACACAGAAAATCGTACAAGAGGTGGGGGTGGTTACGGATATGGTATTAAAGATTGGAGCAAAATGTCAAAAATTGAGCAAGGGCAATATCATAGCAGAAAATCCCTTCTTGATGATGATTTAAGAAAAATAATATTAAAAAATATTACTCCAAGAATATTTGGTAACATATGTTATGAAATAACGGATACATCAGTTGGAAAGGCAATTGGGATTAAAGCAAAAACTGCTGGAGTGCTTTATATTAAAAGTACGGAGAATAGTTAGTTTAAAGATTGCCCACTTCATCTCATTATACTGATATAGGAGATTATAGGCTTTTAGGAATAAATTGGAACCTTAATTGATAAATTTATTAATTTTATGCTGGATGTGAAGAAACAACAGTTGGTTAAATTCAAATACTCGGAACGGCTTAGTAAAAGGATTTTTAATATTTGAGCAAATTAGATTTAAGAAATGAGAGATTATTATTATATTTTAGGGATTGAATCTAATGCTTCAGATACTGAAATAAAGCAAGCATATAGAAAGCTATCACATAAATTTCATCCTGACAAGAATGATGGAGATAGTTTTTTTGAGAAAAGATTCAAAGAAATACTTGAGGCGTATGAAACTCTCTCAGACAAAAACAAAAGAATAATATATGATTCGACTTTTTCAAGATACAAAACTCACAATAGATCAAGATCAAAGGATCAAGTAGTAGGGGAAATTATAAGTTTTGAAGTCAATAAAAAAATTGTATCAACCGGGGATGAAGTAACATTTTTTTGGGCTACAAAAAATGTCGCCAATGTTCAATTAAGTTGCTTTGATGGAATTCTGCCGGTTTCGGGTAAAAAATCAGTCAAAATCAGTAAATCAAATTCCAAAACTATTGAAATCTCATTAAAAGCTTTTGATCCATTAGGAAGAGTACTCGTCGAAAAACTCACTCTAAGTTATAATCCAAATTTGCCAAATGAAGAAAAGACAAAAAGTATTTCTTCAAATAAAGAAAAACCACCTTTAAGTAGTAGATCGAAGGGATTTCTTTGGGTATTAAGCTCCATTATAATGATCACGTTTATTCTTATTATCTCGAATCAATGGACCAAGTCCCCTGAACAAAAAGCGGCAGAAGAAATAGCAGCAACCATGGTGAGTCTCCCTGGAGGAAAATTCACGATGGGCTGCACCTCTGAGCAGGGTAGCGATTGTTATAACAGTGAAAATCCAGCTCATCTTGTGACCTTAAGTGGTTACAAGATCAATAAGTATGAAGTGACGCAATCGCAGTGGGAGGTGATATTTGGTAACAACCCGAGTCGGTTTAAACACTGTAATCGATGCCCTGTGGAATCTGTGAGCTGGAACGATGTGCAGGAATTTATACAAAAGTTAAATAAAATCTCCGGTCTAAAGTACCGCTTACCTACGGAAGCTGAATGGGAATATGCAGCGAGAGGTGGTCAAAGTTACAAATATTCAGGATCGAATAAAATAGGCTCAGTGGCATGGTATGAAAAAAATGATGGTAGTAGCAAAACGCATCCAGTTGGTCAGAAATACCCCAATGGGTATGGCTTATATGATATGAGTGGCAATGTGTGGGAGTGGTGTAGCGATGGGTATAGAGACTATAATACCGAATCACAAAGCAACCCAAGAGGATCTTTGTCGAGCTCTCTCTACGTAAATCGCGGAGGGAGTTGGCTCAGCAAGGAACAGCTTTGTCGTGTGTCGGTTCGCGCCTATACCCCTCCGATGATTCGTTACGACTTTATCGGCTTCCGCCTTGCCCGCTAGTTAAGAGGTGCCTGACGGTCTGAGGGCAACGTCCTAGCAGATACTAAATGTTAAAAAGCCTAATTTAGACTTTTCTCTGACAAATAGCTCCCTGTAAAAAATACAGAAGCTACCCAAAACAGAAAAGTCTAAAATAAGACGTTCAATGAATTTTGAAATTGGCCAAAATCAAAAGATTCTATTCTATTGCTAATTAATTTAGCAAACCTTTTTTATTTCAATGAATTCAAAGCCGCATCATAATTTGGCTCCATAGTGATATCCGGAACTTGCTCAGAATATACCACCTCTCCCTCCTTATTGATCACCACTACTGCTCTTGAATGCAAACCCTGAAAAGGACCATCAATAATCTCAAGATTGTAATCTTTTCCAAAAGACCCACCTGCGAAATCAGAAAGAGATTCTACATTGCTAATTCCTTCCGCTGTATTAAACCTTTTGTGAGCAAAGGGTAGGTCTTTGGAAATACAAAGTACCTTGGTATCTTTCAAATCTGCAGCCCTTTCATTAAATTTCTTAACTGACATAGAACATACACCCGTATCTATACTGGGGAAAATATTCATTATTACATTCTGCCCTTTATAATCCTCCGAGGAAACTCTTTTTAAATCCGATTTTACCAACTCAAATGAAGGTGCCTTGCTTCCCGCCGCAGGTAAAGTGCCTAAAGTGTTGATGGGATTTCCATCTAAATTAATTTTTGCCATAATTGCTTTTAATTTTTTTAAAAATGTAATAATCAAACCATTTTCAAAGGTTTTTAGTTGTTCGAAAACCTGAATTTCTACTAATACCGTATAAATAATTAAAGGTCAAAAACCTATTGAATTCCCCTGTTTAAACTTTGTTAATATTTTTTAACAGTGATGATTTACCAATAAAGTATTATTATATCTTTGAACCTTTGATTTTAAAATTTGTCGTTATATAGTTTTTAAAAAATGAAATATGAAATTTAAATTTATTTACTCTATTCTGGTTTTATTCTTTGTTGGATTCCTATTCCAGTCAAATTCAGGCGGAAGAGCAGCAGCCGGTGATGGCAGCACAATGGCACCCGGGGATGGTATATTTTGCAGTACTTGTCATTCCGGAGGCAATTTTAGTCCACAAGTCAATTTATCTCTTATTGATCCTATCACTGAAGAAATCGCTACGGAGTACGAACCGGGTAAAACATATAGAGTTGTGATTAGCATTTCGGCATCCAATAACCCGCCGGGCTATGGTTTTCAGGCTATTTCATTGAAAGATTCCGATAATACAGCTATCAATAATTGGGTTTCTGCTATCACACCAAATACTAATTTCAGAACCATTTCCAATGGACGTCAATACTTCGAACAAAATAGACGATTAACCACCAACCAATTTGAAGCAGAATGGATGGCACCGACAGAAAATACGGGAGATGTGACATTTTATTTGGCCGGCAATGCAGTTAATGCCAATGGAGGAACTTCAGGCGACTCTCCAACTGCTAACTCAGTTACTTTTTCTGAAAAAATGATTTCCTCAACGAATTCCTTCAACCAAGAAGTGGCACTCAACATTTTTCCGAATCCGGCTTTTAATGATATCTGGTTGAACTTAAATACAGAGCTTGGGGGTTCTTTTCTTTATAAAGTTCTAGATATTTCCGGCAAGGAATGGATCTCCGGCGAAATTGTCACAGGAGGCAATAACATATCAGAAAGATTAAACCTTCAAAATTTACCCGCAGGAAATTATCTAATTAATCTCACTGACGGACAAGGAAGTTTGACGAAAAAAATTATAAAACTATAGCCTTCATAATAAATGAATCCAAATTAATAATCCTAATCGGATTCATTTATTTATTTACTAATTAATGACTTATTCTCAAAGTAAATAAATATATTGGGAGAAATTTGATCTACACTACGACGAGTGATAATGACTGAGACAGATATTGAAATATATGAAGGTATACTAAAAAGGGATGAACTTGCCGTCATTCAGCTTTATGACAAGTACGATAGAATTTTGTACGGTGCCTGTTTTCAGATCTTACAGAGTGAGGAATGGGCCAAAGATGCTGTTCAAGAGTCATTAGTTAAGATCTGGGAGAAAATAGACCAATATTCTCCTGCTAAGGGTAAGTTTTTCACGTGGATGTACACCCTCACGCGCAATACAGCCATGGATATCAGGCGATCCGCTTCCTTTTCGAATCAATCTAAAAACCAAACTTTCGATACTGCCGTATATAGTCAAAAGGGTGTTGCCGAAGAGAATTCAGTTGATCCCGGATTGTGGAAAGTTTTCGAATCTTTAGATGAAAAGTACAGAGAGGTACTCGATTTGGTCGTGATAAAAGGTTACACACACCAAGAGGCGAGTGATATATTAAATATACCTTTAGGTACTATTAAATCAAGGATTCGAATCGGATTAAACAATCTGAGAGAGAAATTGAAGGGGGATTTTCCGAGTCTACTAGCTTTATTGTTAATGTTAAAATCGTTAAGCTAACAGTGGATATTAAAAATTACATAGAATCCGGAATCTTAGAAGAGTATATACTCGGCTCTCTCACTGCATCACAAGCAGCTGAGGTCGAAGCTAATATGGCTACCTATCCGGAACTTAAAGAATATTTTGAACAATTAGAAGAAACGCTTCTTCGCATTGCTCAAAGTCAGGCTATGGATACGCCTGCAGACTTGAAAGAAAGAATTATTAATAGATTTAAGAATATCAATGGCGGCAGTGGCGGCGGAAGCGGAAGTTCCGGTAGCAGCTTCTTTACCGTGGCAGCTATGATTCTTGCTATTGCAGCAGGGCTTTTGGGATGGTTATATTACGATGCTAATACTTCTTTAAATAGAACGAATGGCGAACTTACTACTCTTCAAAGCGAAATGGATAACACCATCATTGAGTGTGATTCCGTTCGCGATGAGAATGTCAAGTTGAAAGCTTTTGCGGATTGGTTCTTGGAGCAGGATTTGAGCAAAGTGCCATTGGGAGGAACAGAGAAATATCCTAATTATTTCGCAAGCTTGTATATCAATAAAGAAAGTGGCGATGCCTATCTGGATATTCAATCACTGCCAGGTTTGGGTACAGATAAATCTTACCAATTATGGGCTATCGTCGATGGACAACCGAAGGATTTGGGTATTTATACATACTCCCCTGCATCATACGTGCCTATGCTAGTTCCATACGAGCCGAACGCACAAGCCTTTGCGATCACGATCGAGCCTGCGGGAGGTAGCGAATCTCCTACCCTTGAAGAAATGGTCGTTGTAGGAACTTACGGAGGATAAAATCAAGGTAAAATTCTAAATTTTCAGGGCATCACCCTGCCCGACCGATTAATTTATTAATCTGCCATACGAATAAAATACGGTCGGTCAGCGTCGGGTCATCCGCTATACGCCCAGCCCCGGCTTGAAGCTCAGCTATGGTCGTGCCGCTTCTACCCCTGATGCAGAGGAAGTTTTACGAGACATGATAACTCTCCCTAATAATTGTTAATTAGTGAAGATGGTCTCTAAAGCGTAGATTTTCTTGACTAAAAATCAGTAGAAGCCTTCAGTTTCTCCATGTTTTCATGCATGGTCAAAGCTTCGATTATTTCCACAATGTCACCCTCCATCACTCTATCCAAATTGTATAAAGTAAGATTTATCCTATGATCTGTTAACCTGTTTTGCGGATAATTATAAGTTCTTATCTTATCAGATCTATCACCGGATCCGACCAAGGATTTTCGCTGTGATGCTTGCTCACTATCTATTCTTTTGGTTTCGAGTTCCTGAATTCTCTGATACAATTTCTGCATTGCAATTTCCCGGTTTTTATGCTGGGACCTGGCTTCAGTACTTTCAGAAACTACACCTGTCGGAATGTGGGTGAATCTAACACCGGATTCTGTCTTGTTGACGTGTTGACCACCGGCTCCACTCGAGCGAAAGGTGTCTACTCTCAAATCTGCCTTGTTGATTTCTATTTCTTCGATATCATATTTCGGGATTACTGCAACTGTCGCAGCAGAGGTGTGAACCCTGCCTTGACTTTCTGTGCGAGGAACTCTTTGAACCCTATGAGCACCGGATTCGAATTTAAGGTTGGCATAAACATCCTCGCCCATGACCTCCAGAGATATTTTGCTATATCCCCCCTGATCACCTTCATTGATTTCTAATACCTCCGTCCTGAAATTCTTCGTTTCGAAAAACTTCGTATACATTCTATATAAATCGCCCACAAAAATACTAGCCTCGTCACCACCTGTTCCCGAACGAATTTCAAAGATAACATCCTTATCATCATCGGGATCTCTCGGTATCAATAAGAATTTTATCCTTTCCTCTAAGTCTTCCTTAGCTTTCTTATATTCGTACAATTCAGATTTAGCCATTTCCTGCATTTCAGGATCTGAATCCTTGAGCATTTCATTCGCCGTTTCTATATTGCCAATAAGGTCTTCATACGCCAGATAAGAATCCACGATGGGCTTCATATCCTTATATTCCTTATTGATACCCATGAATCTCTTCATATCTCCTATCACAGAAGGATCTGTCATTTGCTCTTCCAAACGCATAAACTTGGAATGAACATCACGAAGCTTATCTAATAATTTATTTTGAGACATATGTCAATTTCATTTTTCGAAGTGCAAAAATACAGAATTTTAAGACTATTTTGGAGATGGTGACAAAATGTTTTCTTTATTAGGGTTCATCAATAAACTAATAGACCAATATCTCTTCGAAAATTTTATGAAGAAGCAATATCACAGAAAAATAATTATACCTTTTTACAAGAAATCGAGACTTTGTGTATCCAAAATAATATTTTCTCGAAATTCGAGAATCTAGGCGACTCCAGTTTCATGACGGATCGTTCTCGAAATTCGAGAATTGTGTAATTCCCTAAAAACTTTTCTGTATTCTCTCGAAATTCGAGAATCTTCAACAATCCGAGCGACCGATTATTATTCTCTCGAATTTCTATAACCCCTCATAACTGCCTAAATATTCTGCTGAACAATTTCAGGTGCTCTCTCGAAATTCGAGATATAAACAATTACGCATCTGTAGCCAGTATCACTTTCGAAATTCGAGAAACCTTAAAACTATAATGCTGTTGTGCGGCGAACATTCGAATTTTAAGTGTTTTAAAATTATCCTTGCTAAACGACGAGTGTTCTCTCGAATTTCTAGAATCAAAATTCTAAAAATTGCTTAAAAATAGAAGAGATCTCCACCGTCAATGGAAATCTCTTCACGTAGTCAATCACAAAAATTTTCTGAAGAATTAAACCAGATATTACTTCAGTACTTAATTTCGAGATAATTCTAAGAAATAAATTCCTTAGTGATTATTTCTTCACTCAATCACTTATATATACGTAATAATCTAAGTTAAGGTTGGTTAGTAAATAAATATTTTTACAAACTCTTTAACAAACTGTTCATGGATACCTTTTGCGAGATATAAGATTCAACCTCTCCGATGGGTAGTCTAATCTGCTCTAAAGTATCTCTATCTCGCAAAGTCACTGCATTATCTTCTAAAGTTTCGAAATCTATCGTTATACAAAAAGGAGTTCCGATAGCATCTTGTCTCCTGTACCGCTTGCCTATAGCATCTTTTTCATCATATTGACAATTGAATGCAAATTTCAAATCATTGAAAATTTCTTTTGCTTTGTCTGTGAGTTCTTCTTTGTTTTTAACTAAGGGAAGGATCGCCGCTTTCACAGGAGCAAGGGCAGGATGTAGCTTAAGTACTGTTCTGATAGAGGTATTGCCATTTGCATCAGGTACTTCTTCATCTATTAAAGCTGTGCTCAACATGGCCAGAAACATCCTGTCGCAGCCTATAGAAGTCTCAACAACATAAGGAATGTAATGTCTATTTTCTTCCGGATCAAAATATGTCATTTTCTTGGAACTATGCTCCTGATGCGCTGCCAAATCAAAATCCGTACGGCTATGGATTCCTTCCAATTCCTTGAAGCCAAAAGGAAAATTAAATTGGATATCCACCGCAGCATTGGCATAGTGCGCCAGGTTATCGTGGTCCTTGAATCGCAAATCGGAAGGAGAAGTGCCAAGAGCCAAATGCCATTTCATCCTGAATTCTTTCCAATAATTATAGAAGTTCATCTCCTCGCCCGGCTTGACAAAAAACTGCATCTCCATCTGTTCGAATTCACGCATCCTGAAAATAAATTGTCTTGCTACGATTTCATTTCTGAA
>CALCSX010000376.1 GCA_937894165.1 uncultured Saprospiraceae bacterium
CCACATTGACCCAAATTTGGTGTAAACTGTAGAAAAACAGAACCTGATAAACCTGTTGGGAAAAACACATTATTAATAACATTTGGTCCGTCCCAGGTTCCCTGCACACCACTCTGGAAAATAGGTAAATCTATCCCTTCATCAGTACTGCAAAGCTCAGTAGGTACACCTGAAATGATAACCTCTGTTTCTTCGACTATTGTTACATCGATGGTATTTGCCTCAGCACATTGCCCATCATCAGGGGTAAAAGTTAGAGTAACAATACCTATTAATCCGTTGGGATTAAACATATTGCCCGCCATATTTACTCCGGGACCTGACCACTCCCCGGAATAGCCATCCTGTGTAGTATTTAATGGGATGGGTGATGATTGATTGCATATTTCAGGAAACGGATCTAAGATTACTGATTCCGGAGTGATAGGTGTAAAACTCTCTGACGCAGAAGATGTACAATCACCTTCACTTAAAGTATAAGTAACTGTATATTCTACATCACCGGAAAGTGAATTATTATCTATCAATCCGGTAGTGGGATCAATAGTACCTGAAGGACTTATGGACCAAATACCACCAGGTAGCGTTCCGGATACTAATACACCTTGATATGTACTGCCCGGTAACAAACATAAATCACTGATATTTAAATCTATTTCCACGATGGGTGCTTCTAAAATCTCAATTGTTGTACTTATTACTTCATTACACTCACCTGCGCTTGGAGTGAAAAATACAGTATAAACACCCGGTGCTAAACCCGAAGGAAATAAATCACTTCCTATTATAGGCAATCCGGGGCCGCTCCATAATCCGGGACCTAAAGGATCTAGCAATTGTTCCAGATCAAATATATCAATATCGTCACATATCTCTGCTGTCGAAAGCTCATATTCATCACAAAAAACGACAATCTGAAGCTCTGTCGTGGTTTCAAATGGAGAACAAGATAAAGAAGGCGTTGGATTTAGGATACCGGTAACATAATATAAGCCTCCTCCATAGTCATCACAAAAATCTTCATCAATTGTGAAAGTAAAATCCGTAACCGTTGAGGGACTTTCGATGTAATCGGGAACATCCACATTCTCAACATCATGTGATCCTGTTGTATAGCCGTTTAAATTATCCCATGTCGTGCCATTGGGATTGGAGGCACCTATATAGGTGAAAGAATCATCTCCGCAAGGCGTTTCAATACTGTAAGTAGAAGTTCCATTATTTGTAAAGTGTCCTCCTCCACAGATAATATTAGAACTGGCGATAACATAGATAGGGAGTCCTAAATTACACAATTCAGTTATATCATATAAATCCCCATTCTCTGTATTAAAAGCTCCTTGTAATATTAGGATTGCATTGGGAGGAACAGGTTCTCCGGGGTTCATTACTGTTGGAATACAACCTGTAAAATTATTTGGATTCCCTGATACGAATGGATTAAAAGGTACATTCGTATTTACAGTTATCTCATCAATATTTGATAGTCCTGAACCTGTATGTATAACTAGGAACTCGTCACATCTATCCGGACCGGGAATTGGATCGATTAAAGCAAATAAAATAGTCGGCCCTTGAACACATGGAGTAGTGATATCAGCTGAGCCAATATAATCACCCTCGCCTTCATAAGGATCGAATCCGCTGCCTGTACCTAAAAAGTAATCTATGGTCCCACCACCCGGAAGGTCGATACCAAAGATGGAAATCGTAAAACTATCTCCCGGACATAAACCATTATTATCTATGTTGGTCGTAAGTATATTGGGACACTGTCCTATAACTTTTATGCTACTAATTACTGCTAATAAAATAATACTTGCAGTTATTATGGCTTTTTTAAAATTCATATCGGGGTAAATTTTTATTTTTTTGTGCGCTTAATTTGTACAACATCCAGATGTATATTCCATTAAAGAATAGCTTTCCATAATTGATATTAAACATGTGGAAATCCTTTCATATATTAATCCTTTATTATCAATAAAAAAATTAATATTTCCATTCATTCTTTCTTGAAAGCCACAAATTTACATATAAAGATAAATATTTTAAATTAACTTTTGTTAACCTCGAAATCTTCCACTATTTTCTCCACTCTCCAATTTACACAATAATATTTATATGTCAAAATTTGATTGCTAACTCCCTTTGGTCTATTTTTGCCCCTTCATAGGAAATTATATATAAAATGACCAGACAGTTAAGCGATCAGGAAATAGCCAGAAGAGAATCACTCCAGAAAATCATCGATGCAGGGATCAACCCCTTTCCATGCGAATTATTTCCGGTCAATATTTTGGCTTCTGAAATAAAATCTAATTTTACAGAAGATAATTCTCCCGAGTATACAGAAGTTTGTCTGGCAGGTCGCCTTATGATGAAAAGAATCATGGGAAAAGCATCCTTCGCTGAACTCCAAGATTCTTCAGGTCGTATACAACTATACATTTCACGGGATGATATTTGTCCGGAGGAAGACAAATCACTATATAACGACGTATTCAAGAAATTTACGGATATAGGTGATTATATTGGTGTGAAAGGTTTTGTTTTCAAAACCCAATTAGGAGAAACAACAGTTCATGTTAAAGAATTTACATTTCTTTCTAAATCCCTTCGACCATTGCCTATCGTTAAAACTAAGGTTAATGAAGAGACAGGCGAGAAGGAAATATTTGATGCATTTATAGATCCGGAATTGCGATTCAGAAGACGCTATGTTGATCTAACTGTCAATGCTCATGTAAAGGAAGTTTTTATAAAAAGATCAAAACTTTTCTCCGAGATGAGAAGGTTCTTCGATGCGAAGGGCTGGCTGGAAGTGGAGACGCCTGTCCTCCAGTCTATTCACGGAGGAGCAGCTGCGAAACCTTTCGAAACACATCACAACACCCTTGATATGCCACTTTATCTGCGAATAGCTAATGAGTTGTACCTCAAGAGATTAATTGTGGGTGGATTTGATGGAGTTTATGAAATTGGGAAGATGTTCCGAAATGAAGGGATGGACAGAACACACAATCCTGAGTTCACCTCCATGGAGATTTATGTAGCTTACAAAGATTATATTTGGATGATGGAAATGGTGGAAGATCT
>CALCSX010000377.1 GCA_937894165.1 uncultured Saprospiraceae bacterium
ATTTTGCTTGGTGTAATTGAATTCATAATCGTTCCAAGTCCCATAAAAATTACTACCCCCCAAATAGCTGTCCTTGAAAAACTATACATTTCAGGAAAATATAAAGCGACTCTCGAAAATACAATTGCCACAATAAATATTAAGATTAGAATGTTGACAATGGCAACAATTCTCATCTTAGGTGGATACTTACCGGGGAATTTTCCGCCCATCGAAGCTGCTCCCCATGGAAGCCCGGCGGCGAGACAAGCCTGAAATAAGATGACTAATCCTGATAAAATGGTGAAAGTTATCGCTGAAAGTGTTATCAACATTTTGTCATTAGTTTTATAAATTATGTGTCTATTCTATATAAATATCATATTTATCTAATAGCCCGGCTATCCCATGGATAGAAAACTTAGCTTTATTGATTCGGTTGATTTCAGGATCAATCCTATAATTGTACGATGTGCGAAAATCAGCTTTTTCAAGATTGCTGCGATCAAAAACAGCTTTTTCCAGATTGCAATTCTCAAATACTGCTTCTGAAAGGTCAGTTTCTGAGAAATCAATTTCTAAAAGCTGCGAATTCTTGAAGCCGGTTTTTTTGAGCTTCATTTTGTAAAAAGAAGAATGATTCAATTGACAAGCATCAAAATCGAACCTTAGACCAAATTGATTGCAGGTGTCGAATTGAAGGCCCAGCATCTTGCAGTCCTTGAATTTTACCTCTCGTAATGCTGTCATGCGCAACTTCGCCATACTCAAGTTGCAGTCATTGAAATTACAATTTGAGAAAATAAACTCAGAGAAGTTAAAATCCGTAAAATTGCAATTGTTAAATATGCAGCTTTCGTACTCACCCTTTTTTAGGGTGTCGCAATTGTCAAAAGTTTGATCAAGGATATAGGACGCATCAAATTCACTCATAAGATCTACTGAGATGGAAAGTTAAAGATATAAAACAAGCCATTTTTTGGTGTTTAACCTAAACTAAGGACAATTTATTTAATAAATATTTGCCTGTTCAACGTATAATTTAAAGTATCAGAATTTCTTAGAATAGTAAGATACATTTCACTTTGAAAATCATCACTACTATCTAAAATATATTCACAGATATCAATGTTTTCCAATTTTGAAAAATCAGTTTCATCCATAATTAAAATTTCATCACCTAATTGGAGCGGAATGTTGAAGTTGTCAATGATGGTCACTACTTTTGGATTTCCATCAATAAAATGGTAGGTGAACCCAAATCCGTCTGCTGTTTTTGAAGAAATATTTGCATTTTTCTTTAGATATATTTTGTTTTCCATCCAATCGATTACAAAGATATAATCCTTTAAAAATTTATTTCCGATCAAGGAAGAATTGCCGCTACTTACGATTTCATTTTCAAAAAAACTTCCATCGAGATGCAGATCTAGCATCATTTCGTATGTTTTCTCAGCATCATCTTTTCCATAAATGCCAATCGCATTCGCACCTAACTTAGTGATTAGAATATCTTCTGAGGAAAGTTGATTCTGAATATCTTGTTTATAGTGAACTTTTAAATTCCCACTGAAACCGGTGTCAAAAGTAAAGGTTACTTCGTTTTCTTTAATTTTTCCGGTGATTAATGGAGTTTTTTGATTTTTCGGTTTAAAATTTAGAATGTGGTCGAACTTTTCAACTTCAAAATCAGAAAGGTGAGTGGAAGCGGATATTGTATTGTTTTGGTAGTCAAATTTCCAATATAATTTAGCCAATAGATTTGATCCAATAATACCGTCAAAATTGAAGCACTTTAGGACCTCGTTTTCGATATCCATAACAATACATCCGATATCATTAAATTCAATATTATCAATTTTTATCTGAGGTAAAATGGCGAATTTTTGTCTCCGCCTATTGTTTTGTGAATCTCCTACACTTCCGCAAAAAGCAACTTCCAAATTCAATTCTCTGAATATTTCCTCCGAAATCAAGGTAGGAGCACCGGTGTCCAGGAGAAATCTATAGGTTTTATTATTGATTTGAACATTGCAAAAAGCTAAATTCTTTATCATTTCAATGTCAATAAGCTCAGTTTTATTTTCAATAATTACATGACCTGAGTTGTATAGCTTTTTTGTGGAATTACAAGCAAAATTAAGTACTAAAAATATACACAAAATTAGTTTACTATTCACTTCTTCATTGATTTAATTTTTCTGAAATCCGGTAGCAAAATAACACTTCATTGCCTTGATTTCTTACGCAAACAAGGAATTGCTACTCAAAAAAATAGTACAATTGGAATTCCTCTTATCGATCGAATTTCGTAAGGTGAATCTAAATATTTTAATTTGATTGAAAGAAAAAATTTTGGAATAATTAATAAAACACTAATTAGTCTATTATAAAATTTTCGGCTTTTGTGTTCTACATTTTTGACTACAAAATTTCACATCTTCCCATAATTTTTCCCATTTTTTACGCCATGTAAAAGGTCGATTGCAAGCAATACAAATTTTTGAAGGAAGATTTTCTTTTTTGGGTTTTGGTGTCATCTACAAGATTTTTGAATTACCGCTTACTTATTTTATTCATAGAAATAGACTTTTGGCGGCTGCATTTAAATCGGTTGATGTCCGGATTTCTTTTTTTGGCATGTTTTAGGCTCACCCTGCTATTAACACGTTTTCGCCACAAATTGAAGCTGCTCTGCTTTAATTCTTGACGCATTAGAGCGATGACCTCCGATTCAGGAAGACCAAATTGGATTTGAATGGCTTCAAAAGTGGTACGATCCTCCCATGCCATTTCAATAATTCTATTTATGTCTTTTACATCCATTAGACAAGAAATTTAGATTTTTAAAGTTGACATCCCTCCATCCACATGCAGAATCTGTCCTGAAATCCAGCTTGCCTTTGATGAAAGTAAAAATTCTACCATATTGGCAATATCCTCAGGACTTCCGACTCTTTTTAGTGGGTGGCGCTGAGCGTTGGCTTCTCTTTTCTGTTCACTATTGAGCAAAGAGGCGGCGAGTGGGGTGTCGGTGAGGGAGGGCGCGATGCAATTCACTCTTATTTTCGGTGCATATTCTGCGGCGAGGGTCTTTGTCAAACCTTCGATAGCCCCTTTGGATGCGGAAACTTGGGAGTGAAAGGGCAGGCCCATTTGCACGGCGACGGTTGAGAACAATACAATAGCCGCATTTTCGCTTTTTTTGAGTTTGGAGGCCAGGCTTTGGATAGTTTTTATAGCACCTACGACCTGCAAATTGTAGTCATTGACAAAATCGATTGGTTTTATCCTTTCGAAAGGGCGCAGGTTGATACTTCCGGGGCAGTAAACTATACCATCTAAAGTATCCGACACGAAATTAAGGTCAAGTGAATCATCTAAAACATTTAAAGGAAAGTAGTTTATATTTGATTGCTGTGCTATTTCATTTCTAAAATAAGTTCCCAAGACTTGATGTCCCGCCTCTGCCAATCGCTTGGCTGTTGCTCTGCCAATCCCTGAAGAAGCGCCGATGATAAGATAGTTTGCCATTTATTTAGTTATTTCGTGAAAATAAATTCAATTGACAGAATCTTTCGTGCCTATTAGGTGATCAATTCTGACTAGGTTTAAAGATTTTTAAGATCTAAATCTCACACAACACAATTAAAATATTGGCAATAAGTTGTGAAAAAGAAAGTAAAAAATTGGGGGGAGAGAGGAGTAGAGTTTGATTTAGTGATACAGGAAATTACAAAAGATTTTTCAATTCACTTGTGTTGGGAAATGCAATCAAAAGATTAATTAATTTAATATAATGATGGTAAATACTAACATATATTGAGAATGTAAGTATTTTTTATTGACTTTTAAAGGGTTTGCAGATTTTCATAAATTCTGTCTTTGAGATCAATTCTCACATTTGCATGAGATGCATATTTCTTCCAAGCTTTTATTACATTATTTATGTTCGTAATTATTTGCTCAGCTCTTTTTATACTATTATCTTTTGCTATAGTCATTAAATCATCTCTAGAAATCTCTTGTCTTTTCCCGTTTACACTGAGCGTTTGTTTATTTACCCAAAAATTATTTGGATCATATGAAAAGCATAAATCATATGCAGGTGCAAGCTTCCAATAGCTTTCCTTTTCAAGGATGAAAGCAAAATTCTTTGTATGATCATCAAAATTTGTGGCTAGTACATTAAAAACCATCCTTCTAAACATTTGCTCCGCCTGAGGATAAGACAATTTGAGCATTCTCATTGTTTGAAATACTTGTTCATAACTATAACCAAACATGTCATTAAAATCATAATGCTGTAAACCGCAAAGTGATTGAATATGATGCTTGATATTGCCCTCACGATCAAATCTTTTGGTCATAAAATGAGCTCGTCCATTTTCTTCGAAAAGTTGGCTTTCACTGATTTCTATACCGCAATCTAAGGCCATCAAATAATATGCAAATTCGACTCTACCCCAACCTGAACTTTCACCAAATTGCTCACCGCTAACGCCATCCAATTTTATGAGCCAATGTTCAAATCCTTTAGGTGCATTAGCTTGCCCGGATCTCACCTCTTTAGTTTTTGGATTAAAAGCAATGACAGCTTTAGGGCGAGCTCCACCGGCGGATGTTCCAATTTTTAGAATTTCCATAACCACTTTCTCATCCTCACTTTTAAAATTGGTGAGAAAAGCTTCTCTGTCATTGATAATTCTTTTTGAGAAATCAACCAGACTGTCTAATTCAATAGAAAAGCTGTTTTTGCCTGATTTCATTTGAGAGGGCTCAAATTCTAATGCCCCCATACCTCTTGACCCTATAAAACAAAGTTTTTCGACCGGATTCATGCTGTTTTCAGGTCGTCCTTGCTGCACTAGCCAAACATTAATCAGTTTATTACCATATTTATCCGGTAGGATGTCAGACAAGAGACCGGGCAGGCCTTTAAATGTATCTTCAATTTCGTCTCTTCCTTTTCGTAATTCAGGGAAACTATAAATTCTTGAACCAGCCTCTATTGGCATTTTAAGAGGAGACAAATCCCAACCTTTCTTTAAGAAGTTGGGATGATATTGAAAGTATCCCAACTGTTGTGACTCATCCCATCGGACTGCCCCTGCCAATTCACCCCAAATTTTTACTTCCGCGGCGTCTACCATCCGATGTCTTCCTTTGTTTTCGTTTTTTTGATTTTTTGCCTCGCCCTAAGTTTTGGTTTACGTTTTAGCTTAGCGTATTCCAAGGGACTTATTTCTTCTGAAACTTTAAATTCACTTAATACATATAAACAATCCAATGATCTGAGGATCTGTATAAGACTAGTGAGTGTAATAGCTTCACCATTTTCTATTTGACTTAAGGTCCACCGATTTAAGCCTGACCTTTCAGCTAGGGTAGCTTGTGTAAAATTCATTTCGAGTCGCTTGTGCTTGATAAAACTTCCAATTTGAGATATTAATGCGACATCAGACATTTGAATCAATTCTTTATTGGTAAATCCCATCAATATTACTTTTATATCAATTAATGATTGTATTTCCCATCAAAGATACAAAAATTTCTTATATTTTGATATAGGCATATTGATGGGTATTACATACGATGAAGAGAAAAACTCTCATAATAATTCATCAATATACCGAAATAGTCAACAGTATCATCGTTGTGACTAAAAGCATGATAAACAGCGGCATTAAAAATCTCAACCATTTATTGAAACCTATCTTCACTATTGCCAGAGCTGCCAAAATCAAACCTGTGGGGTTGAGTAGAAAAAACAAACCCATCCCATATTGATATGCATCTACAATTGTTTCTCTTCCAATATTTACCGAATCGGCAAGTGGAGACATGATGGGCATAGTGAGAACTGCCATGCCCGAAGAGGAGGGCATAAAAAATGACAAGCCCCCGTATATAAATAACATCATATTCGCAAATAGGCCCTTACTCATCCCCTCTGTAACTTGGCTGGCATGAAATAAAATAGTGTCACTAATAAGACCGTCTTCCATTAAGATTGTAATTCCCCTCGCCAAGCCTATGATAAATGCCACGCTTAGAAGCTCCCCGGCACCTTTAGCAAAAGTCTCGACGAAGACATTTTCTTTAATTCTACCAATTATCCCTATAATAATAGCTCCGATCAAAAAAGTGGCCGTCATCTCCACAAACCACCAGTCTAACATCGAAACCCCAACTATCATCACAACGAAACACAATGAAAAAACTAACAGAATTATTCTCAGTCTATTGGTAAATGTAACTGTCGTATTCATTTTATTCATACCAAATAGTTCTTCCAATTCCTCTTTTTGGTCATAAATAATAGACTTGCTTGGGTCCGCCTTCACACGCTTGGCATAATACAAAATGTACAGAATAGTAATCATTAAGCAAACGACAAGCATTATAGTCCTATTGGTAATTCCTTCCGTCCAGTTTATACCGGCAGCGTCGGAGGCGATTATGGTGGAAAAAGGATTGATAGTAGAACACATGGTACCTACTCCCGAACCCAGAAAAATGCAGGCCAGTCCTACCATGGCATCATATCGTGCTGCGAGAAAAACGGGGATAAGAATAGGATAAAAAGCCATGGTTTCTTCTGCAAATCCGAATGTAGTTCCCCCGGCAGCTATGAGTGTTGTAACCGTAATGATGAGGACATACTCCTTGCCTTTTAGTGTTTTTGCCATCCAGTTGATACCCGCATCAAAAGCGCCTGTAAGATTCATTATCCCTATCAAGCCTCCAATGATGAGTACAAGAAAAATTATATCGGCCGCTGCAATAATGCCTTTGACGGGAGCCAGAGCGAAAGCCGCCGCCCCCTGAGGTTTTGAATCTAAACTTTTGTAGGTATTAGGAATGCCAATGGGTTTGTAAATGTCCCCATTGATGAATTTCTCCACCGGAATTTTTATTCCCAAGCCATCCAAAGTCTCTTGCGTGGCGGGTAATTCTTCACTTTGCTCAATACTCACTTTGGTGAAGATATTATTTGAAGCATTGTAAGCCAGGCTATCGTACTTGCCTGCGGGAATTATCCATGTAAGGATGGTCACCACGAGGGCAATGAGAATTAAAATGGTATGGGCTGTTGGAAATTTCAATTTTTTCATTGGCGACAAATAGGATGGTAGGTTTAATTTCGAACCAAAAATGCTAAATTTCCGTGATACTTTGTTCTTTTTATAGATTTACCGATACTGTATCCATAAATTTTGCCTTGAAAGCCATGAAAGTCTTTATTCGTGACAAGGAAAGTTCCTTACCATTTCGTTAACAGAAAAAGAAAAGTGTATTTGAACACCTCGCTTCAAACGGGAGTTTTTATTACGAAAGCCGGATTTGGAATTGTGAAGATTTGGATTGTGATAGGCTAATAGAGAACTCACTGTTGATTAATCAATTTTTCTGCATTTCTCTTAAAATATTACGTTCTGAATTTTCATTTATATTAAATTTCAAAATAGGGTAATTATTAAATTATAAAAATTAAAAACTTATGAAACTCGAGAATAAGAAAATAGCCATTTTAGCCACTGACGGATTTGAGAAATCCGAACTTTTTCAACCTTACGAAAAACTGAAATCAGAAGGAGCTGAAGTTCATATTATTTCCGACAAAGAAGGAGAAATAAAAAGTTGGGATAAGACGGATTGGGGCAAAACTGTAAAGGTCGATATATCCATCAGTAAAGCAAATGAGCAGGATTACCATGCTTTGGTATTACCGGGTGGTGTGATGAATCCGGATAATCTGAGAATAAATGAAGATGCTTTGAAATTTATAAAAGCATTTTTTGAGAATAAAAAACCTGTCGCTGCAATATGTCATGCACCTTGGTTATTGATAAATGCCGGTGTCGTGAAGGGGAGAAATCTTACATCTTATAAGACTATTAAGGAAGATTTAATAAATGCCGGTGCAAACTGGGAGGACAAAGAAGTGGTAGTAGACAATGGTTTAGTAACAAGTAGAAATCCTGACGATCTTCCCGCTTTTATCAATAAAATCATTGAAGAAGTGAGAGAGGGTAAACATGAGAAACAACATGCATAAATATTTAGTATGTTTATAAAAAAAGAGGAATGTACAATTACGTATGTTCCTCTTTCTGTTTCAAAAAAATTTTTCAAAAATATTTCTTTAAGTGCTTCAGTTGAGATTAAATTTATTGTATTCTTGATTACCTACTAAAAAATGGCAATGTAGATCGATTTTTATATGCCTGTAAAGTTGTAACAATTAATAAAATCAAAGCTCCCAACAATGCTGACCATACTATTATAGGTATTTGATCCCAATGTCTCACCGCAATAGCAATGAATGCCCAAATGAAAACTGCCGCATACTCCCGCATATTTCGAGTATAAATCATAAAAAGTGCTAAAATGGTAGCAATTGTAATCACAATTACTGTCCAGGTTATTTCAGACAATCCTCCGGTCCAATTAATTTTCGCCAAATAAGCAGAAATATTAGCAATCGTTGCAACACTAATCCAGCCGAAGTAAATATCGATGGGCCACCAAACGAAAACAATCAACTTTTTCGGTGCGTCCCATCTCTCCATATTGAGCCTAATTACCGATAGTGTTAGCATGCTTAGAATGAAGAGCATGATGATGACAGAAACTCCGGTTTGTTCCCGAAGCCAAAACCAAAGCCAGGCTGCATTGCCAAGATGCGCCAGGATGAGAGGAGGGGCGGCATTGCTTATAAAATTGTCTATAACCTTGTTTTTGAATGCACTTACCATCATGTAAATCCCCAGTACAAGCAATCCCAGATAGATTATTCCCCAGATGGCAAAAGCATAACCGGCGGGGGTGAATAGATTGTCGAGATTATCACTGACTGATCCGACGGTATTGTTATTTATCACGCCTGTATTGGAGTAATAATTCCAGAAGATCAGCGCGACCAGGATGACAAAATGTAGAATTGCTAATAGTTTATTCTTTTTCATAGGACTATTTTAATGAGAGAATGACGCCTAATGAAGCGTATTGAATGAGTGAAAAATTGTAGACTTGATCAATATCTGCTCCTCCTTCTAGGATCCTATAACCTGCCTTAAGCCCAATCAAGTCAGAAAGCAAATATTCGAAGCCGGCGAAAATATCCTCCGCTCGCCCCACAGGACCTACCAGAGCATCACCATTCAATGTGAATAGTAGTTTATCGGTGGCATAATAGTCAAAACGGAAATTAATCAGAGGCACAAATCCCAAATCGGTGGTCTCATCAGATTTTTCGCCGGAGGAAAAACCTATCCGGGCATCACGAATTTTACCTGTTAAGCCAAGTCCGAATTTTATTTTCTCCCGGTCAACAATTCGATAGCGATATGTCAGTCGGTAGGAATTGAATTTGTAAGAGACATCTGTGATATCTTCCACAGAATAAATGTTGTTACCAAATCTAATCTGTTCAGAAAAATTGCCGGAAGAATTAAAAGTTAAGGGGGCAAAAAGTCCTAAAATAGTATGTCTTCCTGCGATGGTATAAGAAGCCTGCAAACGGAAAAATGCAGTCTGTCCGATTCCAAATTCTTCAGGAACATTTACACGATCAGAGATGCTGGTAGCATCGTTCGCAAAACGAATGTCATTTTTTGTATTGAACGAAGCACCAAATTCAGTGTCTAGTTGGAATTGGGCTTGGGCATAAGACGTTATGAAAAATAAAGAAAACAATAATAAGTATAATGATTGTTGTAAAAACGTGATATGATAAATATATTTGAGAGGTTTCAGTAAGATCATAGAATTAATTGATTAGAGAAAAGTATTAATACTAGTATAACGGTATTAGACTTCAAGCTGTTCAGGAGTGGAGTCGTAAGTCGGCACTTCGACTCCGCTCAATGACCTTAATTATTAGTCGTAAGTCGTAAGTCAGGGAGTCGGCGTTTCGACTCATATCTTTTTAAAGTGTTAAATATGTATTTGAACCATTTAGGAGTTAAGGGTCATTAAGGTTTTCATTAAGTTCTTTTAAAAATGCGTTTTAGGATTCAATCCATATATATTTATAAACGAGCGATATTCCGGTGGCTGAGC
>CALCSX010000378.1 GCA_937894165.1 uncultured Saprospiraceae bacterium
ACGATCTTTCAAAAGATCCATATTCCGAATTTTTATTGACGCAATAAATAGACGCAATAAATTAGACGCAATAAATTGCGTCTCTACAACAGGCACAAAAAAAAACGGGAAATTCCTACCGAATTCTCCCGTCTGATATGTATGGTCTAGCACAACTTTACATTTATCAAAAATACTACTTTACATTGAGAAAATTAAATTATATGTAAAATTTATTTTGCAAAATATTTATTTTTTTGAAATAGGCGTGGGGAGAATGATATTAGGGAGGTGAACATGATATAGAATAACAAAATGATTTATTGATTTTTTATTCACCACTTCGAAGACAATATATACAGATTTGTGATAAAAAACAAGTGGATTAAAAAAGAACACCTCATCCTCTGTCTGAACCTTGATTCGCTCGATTATAGGATTTCCTGATTAAAATATCATTTAATTCAATAGTAAAATCAATTTACAAATAATATTCAACAAATATGCTGCAAGCATATCCCATCTGCGAAATCTGCGAAATCTGCGGGAGAAACCTCATGCCGCAGGCATACAATACGAAGCTCCTAAACCAAATTCTCTTCCCTCATCCCAAGAACCTACCCACCCCAGAACCTCGAACGAGCGAAGCGTCAGAACGGTCGAAGACCTCCCCTCATCTGTGCCAAATCTGTGTAATCCGTGAAATCTGTGAGCCACCCCCAATGCCACAGGCATCCGACGCTCTCTCCCTAAATCTGCGAGATCTGCAGGAGACGCCCATGCCGCAGGCATCCAAACCGAAGCCAAATCCCAATTTCTCAAAATAATCCCAAGAACCTACCCAACCCAGAATCACAGCTCACAGCTAGTGGCTCATAGCTCGCAGCTAAAAAAAGCAGAAGCTTTATCCAGCGCCCACAGCTAGTAGCTCAGCTAGAGGCTCGCAGCTAAAACTCACAGCTCACAGCTAGTGGCTCATAGCTCACAGCTTCGCGGTTTATCGTTTCACTGTTTAGCACTCTGTTGTTGAGCACCTCGTTGTTTAGTGGAACATAAAACTAAACTCTCTAAACCCTCTAAACTTTAAGCCGTTTATCGCTTCGCTGTTGAGCATTTCATTGTTTATCGCTATGCTGTTTATCCAGCGCCCACAGCTCACAGCTAGAGGCTCACAGCTCACAGCTTCGCGGTTTATCGTTTCACTGTTTAGCACTCTGTTGTTGAGCACCTCGCTGTTTAGTGGAACAATTAACAATTAACCATTATAAAGGCCTCCCTCGCCCCTCATACCAATTAAATTTTGGAATGTCAAAAAGATTATCTTTAGATTTGATTCAGTGCGAGGCACAAAACGCATACATGGCCCTAGCCCTGGAGAGTATTTGTAACGATGCAATGGGTCAAATCTATGATAAGATTAAAGGCAATTTCAAATTTAATTGGTATTTTCCCCTAAAGGGGACGCTCCTGCCCGCAGTATCCACAATGCCCCATTAACAATTAACCATTAACCATTAACCATTATCTCCTCATCATCCGATAAGATTCCAAAATCCCCCCTGCCTCAACACTCATAATAAACATCCCCTGAACGCCATCCACGTCTACGAAAATATCATTCGTGCCACCCACATTCCTCAACACCTGCTCAGAAACCTGACGACCCTGCATATCTGTTATTCTTACCGTGATATCATCGAAACCACCCTCATTTCTCAACTGAACTCTGTTCTCTACCATAGTATTCACCACACGCACAGTTCCCGTCTTGTCCATATTCACCGCCTCTACTCTGCTGTACTTATATGTTCCGTCCAAGTCTACCATCTTCAATCTGTAATAGTTCGCTCCCTTCACCGGCGCATCATGCACTGCATTCAAGGCATTGCTTCTAGAGCTGATCGTCTCTGCCAACAAATCTACGGAAGCGATCTCTGACCATCCTCTATCTCCTGCGCTATGCTCCACTACGAATCTTTCGAAGTCAATCGCATTCTCGTAAGTCCAGTCTAGGACTACTTTTCCATCTTTCGGCGTAGCTGTGAAGGAAAGAAGGTCGATAGGGAGCTCTTCTTCAATTACAGATGCAGAAAACACAAAATCATTAATACTAAATGTTCCGCCAGCTGCACTTGCTCCCCAACCGTAAAATCTAAAGGTGATTGATTCATCAATTCCTTGAAATGCTGATAAATCTATGGTTGTTCCCGTAGTATTTGGCGAACCGATATTAACAGTATAATCATCTACACTAGTTCTAAATGCAAAACTCGTTGGTCCGGTTCCACTTGCTTGTCCTGTGTACTGAAAACTTATAAAGTCTATTTCAAAACCTTCATTAGGTGTTATAGTAAAATAAAAATACTTATTTTCATCCAGAGAAGCAGAATTCCATCCATTCGCATTATATCTGTTATTTGCTGAAGAAGCTGTAATCCCTGAACCTCTTCCAATTCCGGAAACTGTAATATTCCCATTTACAATCTGGTTAAGAGTGTAAGGATTAAATGCACTCGGATTTGTTCCCTCAATATCATTCTGGAAGAAAAGCGTTGGCTCTACTTCCCCTGAAAGATCTATTTCCAATACATCTGCAAAACCTCCTCCACTTATAAGTATAACATCATCGTAAGTTCCCACTGCCTGATCCTCAATTAATCTTACATATATTGTCGTTTCCATACCATCGAATGCAGGAAGCGTTAATGCTGTCACATAAGTAACTCCATCAGGAGATAATTCATAGAAATCATTCACTACTATCAATTCTACATCCGATCCATCCATACTTACTCCCGACAATTCAAATGTCTGCGCTGTTGAAGGTCCTCCACTGTCAAAATCATAGCTAAATCCATCTAAACTCATTACAGAAGTCTCCAATGATGGTGGCGGCGGAGCAATAACACTTGCATTTAATTCCACATCCAGTTCAAATCCTTCATCTGCATCATCCGCAAAATCTATAAAAGCTATATAATCACCTATCGGATATCCTACTTTAAGCCTTGCATAAATTGTAAGCGCTGAACCATCATAATCCGGTATTACTATCTCATCGCTATAGCCACTTTCTTCATCTAAGGATATCTCAAATCTTTCGTTGATATCAGATAGCGTCGCTGTTACATCACCCCCGTTCAAATTAGAACCCGTCAATTCAAATGACTGCGGCTGGGAAAAGGTAGAACCAACTACATAACCTAAATCTGTAAGAATGTTAGGGGTGGCGTTTAAGGTGGGCTCTGTAATTTCTTCTTTGTAAAATTTTAATGCCGTTTGACCTGTGTTAGCATATGCCGCAAATCTTGGGCTACCATTATTCCATTGTAAAATACGATCCGTAGAAGCTACATTCGTTAATAACCATAAACCACTTCCATCAACAGATGCTGTCCACCTTTCACTATCTGTGGGAGTATCATCGTAAAAACTGGCATGATTACCTGAACCTCTATATGTAACATAACCCGCATCTGCATTAAAAATTGTAATTTGTCCACCTGTTACTGATATTGTAAAAACATTATCCTCAGTAAAACCAGAGTTTATCGTCCCACCCGGGTTTGTTACAGCAGTATGAATTATAAAAGTATTATTACCACTTGCAGCAGTTTCATTTAGCATAATTCCATCAGCAGATGAACCATCACCGACAATTAAATAATTACCATTAGTTAATTCTCCTAATGTTGTAATCCGCTCATAAGTTTGTCCTTGGATTCCACCTACTAAACAAGTAAGAAATGTACTTAAAACTAAAAGACGGGAGATAAATAAAAATGTAAAATTTTTCATCATAAATGATTTTTATAAGAAGAATGATTTTTAAATCTAAAAGTGTTCACACCGTTTCTGGCACTGTCTTTCAAGAGAAAGAGAGTAATTCAATATAAAAAACTGCCCCCCGGTCCGAAAAGTTTACAACATCACCTAAACAATGCATCAAAAATAGTAAAAAGAATGTAATCCCGCCATTTCGGGATATTAATTTATTGTGAATTAACGGTATTTAGGCTGTATTTAGACCATTTGAATGGCATTTTTGACCGAAACGGGGTGGATTTGAGCCGGATGTGGCTGGGCATGGGCGGGGTTGCATATGATTCCATCCCAAATTTACACAGAAGAAATAAACTACCTAAAAGCTTCGAATTCCGGAAAATATTAAAAACCCAATCCACCGATTTGTTGTTAATTCTTTTTCAAATAAACATAAAATTAAAGCTATGAAGACTACAATTATTTTTAAGTCAATTGCACTGACCTTCTCCCTATTGATAGCACTGACATTGACAGGCTGCGACAAAGAAAAAGTCATCAACAATGACGAACTTCCGAGCGAAATAAAAAGCTATATTTCGACCCATTTTCCTAATCATACCATCGTCCAAGTGGTGAAAGACAAGGACGGATTCACGAAAACCTACGACGTCAACCTATCAGGAAATATACAACTGGAGTTCAACCGCAAGAAAGAGATCATCGATATTGACAGCGACACGCAATTGCCCGACAGCGTCATCCCTGAGAAGATAAGAGCGTATGTATCGACCAATTATCCCGAGAATGTCATCACCGACTGGGAGTTGGACGACAAGAATCAGCAGATAGAACTCGATAATGGCATAGACCTGGAATTCAATATGGACGGCGAATTCCTTCGAATCGACTAAGATTTTTTTTTAGCATTTTTACAGAGGATAGAGGGGCCGGTGTCAAACCGCCCCTTTATAATTTCACCTAATTCTCCCTTCCTCTAGCCCGGACTTTGCGCAGGCGCCTCAATTTCCTTCCCTTTCTGCATTTCACCGGCATTTCTCCTCATTTTTTGACATTTCTTGCGTTTCTAGCGGCTTTCTAAGAGCCGGCGGGCGGTTTTGGCTCTTTTTTAATAAATATGGGCTTTTCCGGGGTGAAAACAGAACAGATTCCATCCCTTATCCCGGTTTTCCCTTCTTTTCGGCTGACCGGGAAAAATATTTTTGATTTTTTTTGGGGTGGCGGGTACGGTTTGGTCGCGACCAATCCCTCCTCCCACCCCCCAATCCCGGATTTTCCTCCTTTCCGAACGCCAGAAAAAATTTTTTCCATTTTTTTTTGGGGCGGCGGGTTACTTTGAGGGCGGGAGAGGGGAGTTTCTTACTGGCTAGAATATCTATCTTTAAGAACACAATTATTAGTGATATTAAGATTTATAAACTCGATAACAGGCTCTCCTAAAGGATTAAAAAAAGCACTTAATTTTAAATTAAGAAAATTTAATTTTCAGAAAGTTAAGTAACTTATGCAGAATTGTTATATCTTGAAAGCGTGTATGTGAATAAGTGTGTTATTCTCACAAATTAAGGTAGATAATTTTAGTATTCAAAGTTGAGATCAGGGATATTCCTATGATCCAAACTTTTTAAATAATCATAAACTTTTTAATGGGTAATACTTACTCTTGTCGAAAAATGCTGAAAGACGACATAAAACCAAGGTGAGCAACAGGGAAGCTGAAAACTGTTTTAAGAGTAGGCGAATTTAAATTTTAGAAGTATGAGAAATTTTATTCTTTTTTTTCTTTTTCTAGCTTTTGCAACATTTGTTTCTGCGCAAACAAATAATAGCACTCGCTATCAAAGTGGTTATTATAAACCGAGTACGGGAACATATGTGCAACCACACATGAAAACTACTAGCAATGGCACAAACCACGACAATTATTCGACTCGAGGAAATTCGAATTCTTACACAGGTGAATCAGGAACTCGAGCAAAAGATTATTCAAGTGACGCCAACAACTATGGAAGTGGAAAGGTGATCCACACCGGACCTAGAGGAGGTCAATATTACTATAACAGTAATGGTAACAAAACATATGTTCCAAAACAGGATTAATTGGAAAAAGGGCTGTCTGTGTGGACAGCTCTTCTTTATTATAAGACCACTATACCCAATTGATATAAGAATTCAATAGGTTAAAACTTACATAATAATGATATTTAAGTATTCTAAAATTAAATTAACCTTGAGAAAAGAATTTTTATTATTTTTATTTCTAATTATCAGCATATCCGGCATTTCTCAAAGTAGATACGTCTCAGAAACAACAAAACAAATTGTATTTTCCCGAGATGGTGGCAATTGCAACTGTTGTGGAAGTTATTCGCAGTTAGAATATGATCATATAACTCCCTTTTCCTGTGGCGGAAACAGTGATGTAGCAAACATTCAGTTACTCTGTCAAGAGTGCAACCGAAGCAAATCGAATAGCTGTGTATGCAAGAGACATAATAGGAGAGTGGGGACGAATTGCTGTGAAAAACATACATCTACCAATTCATCAAGCACTTCAAGTCAGTGCACAGGGACTACACAGAAAGGAGCTAGATGCAAAAACAAGACAACCAATTCAAATAGACGTTGTCATCATCACTAAAATAATTACTAGAATGAACAAAACAATTTTATTTGCAATAGATCTCCAGACCGAAGAGATCATCGTATCTGAATCTCAAAAAGGAAGTAATAAGGTAAATTCTATCGAGCGAATTCCTCGAAGTACCAACGAATCACTTTACAATGCGGTTGTAACCCTTTCGAGTATAACAAATGCTCCCAATTTTGAGGTATCTGTTTTTAAAGCTATGGATAAAGTGTGCCAATTGATTTACAATAAACATATTGAAAGTAGATAACTGCACATTATAATTTTCACTTTTTGAGATGGTTATTGTCTAAAAGTGTCCATTCTTATTTCCGAATCTTCAGTTTTTTTAGTAGGGAAATATACTCACCTAGCCATTCCATGGCATGTTTATCCATATTTTGCTTGTATTTAATAAAAATATGGGGTGATTGTTAGCTAAATTAGGCGGAAATGGGTATTTTGAGGAGTGTGTTGATCATTAAAATGATTTTGTCTCATCTAATTCCGTAACTCATAAAGGATAAAAATGATTAAGAAAATTTTCGGAATAGTTATCGCAGTAGTATTCTTCTTTACTAGTTGCACCAACACTTTGGACAAGAAGTTGAATAAAAAAGATTTCGAGATAGTGAAGCAGGAAATTAATTCTAATGAGAATTATAGTGAAATGAAGAAAAAATATCTTATTGACAATCTCGATGCTCAACTTGGCATTCTTGATTTTGGAAAGTCAGAGATTCATGAATCGAGTCTACCTACATTTAGGGAGCAATTAGATGATCTTTCGATTGATTTTGATTCAATTAGAACAGAGAAACTCGAAATAATTGATAACAATAAAAAGCTCGAAAACTTTCTGGCATTGAAAGATGCTGATATTGTTTCCATTGACAAGTACAAAGGCTATCTGCTTATGACACTTGACCTAAACAATCAATTTGACAAGGAAATTTTATATATAGTTCTGGAATACAAGTATGTCAACAAATATGACACTGAATTTTTCAATAAAATGACGAAGTTGACAGATGAAGTTGCAGGTGACTTTAAAGGTGAAGTTGAAATATCTATCAAGGAAGAATACAATAATGTTTCTGACTTTATGTACACTAAAGTTCCTATTCAGGCTACAAAAGCTATGAGAGATGAACTTGGAGAAGAAGAAGCAAACGAAAAAGTGAAAAAGGAATTCTTAATGGAAGGACTAAAAGTGACTACCTTGAAAATTGTTTTTAAGGATAAAAATTTAGGACGTGTTCAGAAAGCTTCGGCGTGGTTTGGACAAGCATTGGAAATACAATTAAAAGAAAATGTTTTAGGCCCTGAGCCCCCGCCAATAGGAAGAATAAAAAATAAATACATCATCAATCTTCTCATCAAAATTCCGAAAAATCAATCTTTGGAAAAGACGAAAAAATATATAGAAAGCGTCCAGCGCAGTTTTAATTCCATAAAGGAATTTGCGAGCGTGCGCATAAATATTGATGTAGATAATTATTAGGCGTTCTGTGTGGCGGCGAGTGCTTCCACCAAATCGGCCTTCCGGTTTCGGCTCAACGGCAGTTTGTCTTTGTCCAATTCAATGGTTTTGCTGTTGTAGCGCTGCACTTTGTCCAAATTCACTATATACGATTTATGTATTCGAAGAAACCTATCGGTCGGCAAGAGCGATTGAAAAGCCTTCATGGTTGAAAGAACAACCAACGAATCGTGCTCCGTTACCAATTTCACATAATCGCCCAAAGCTTCAATATAGCGGAGTTCGTTCAGAAAAACCTTCCGTTTTTTCAGATTGCTTTTTACGAAAATGAAATCCTCGTCGTCAAAGCCTTCCTCATTTTTCAGCTTATGGTTGGTAATCGCTTTGTGAACGGCATTCAAAAAACGGTCCTTTGCAATTGGTTTGCGCAAGTAGTCAACCGCGTCATAATCAAAAGCTTTGAAAGCATATTTTGTTTTTCCGGTAACGAAAATAACCTGAGGCTTTCTTTGAATGTCGTCCAAAAGGTCAAAACCAGAAAGGATTGGCATTTCAATGTCTAAAAAAATGAGGTCAATTTCAGTTGTGGCGAGCGCCATTTTTGCTTCAATTGCATTTTTATATTCCCCTACAAGCTCGAGGGATGGGTGCATTTGTATTAGCTTTACGATGGAAAGCCGTTGCAGTGTAGAATCGTCTACAATTGCACATTTAAGTATTATCTTCTCCACAATGGTAGGTTTTGCTCATGGCAATGATATGTAAATAATCGATGAAATGCAACTTTTTTTGATTTTAATCGAAAAAATTACGCACTTTGTCTGAAATAACGAATTTTTATTTCTAATGGCGATTTGGTTTGATAATACGAAATAAAATATTATTTTTGCACCCTCTTGGCAGAAAGCCAAAAGTTTAATCATTAATTTTAATAGATTTTTTATGAATCATTACGAAACTGTTTTCATCTTAAATCCCGTTTTATCTGAAGATCAGATAAAGGAAACAGTAAAGAAATATGAAGATCTTCTTGTTTCTAAAGGTGCTAAGATGATATCCAAAGAAAATTGGGGCTTGAAAAAACTTGCATACCCCATCCAGAACAAAAAAAGTGGATTCTACC
>CALCSX010000379.1 GCA_937894165.1 uncultured Saprospiraceae bacterium
TTCAAATACGAGAGTAACGCAGTAATTGGACTTTTCTTGCAGAGACTAAGTCCAAGGAATTTAACCCACAAAATCAAATTCTTTTGGAAGGTATAAATCGTTTTTCAAATAAACAAGACCGGATCCGTCAAGAGGGTATTCAGCGGGTTGAATTGAGGTATTGGATTGTTATGTCTTCACTATTTGTCGTCATAATGAAAGCGACATTGAATAATAGTACATTTTTGATCTATTCTTTTAGTACCACTGATTTTATAGACTAGTCTATGTTCACCGGTAATTCTTCGCGACCAAAATCCTTTTAAGCCAAATTTTAATGGTTCCGGTTTTCCAATTCCCTTAAATGGATCTTTGCTTATAGCATTAATAAGTTCCTTGATCTTCGTTACAATACCCTCATCATTTTCAACCCAATACGAAAAATCCTCCCAAGCCATCTCTGTAAATTCAATATTCATGAAGCTAAATCTTGAATTATTTCAAGTTAAATTTGACAGTTTTGCCTTCCTTTATTTGACCAATCGACTTCTGTAGTCTAGTCTGATTAGCTTCAGTTGATAAAAGATGTTCTGTTTCTTTCAGAGAATTATATTCTTGAATTGACATTATCACAATTGCTTCTTCCTCCTTGTTTCTTGGAACTATAATTACTCCCATCGATTTTGAAACATAATCGAAGTATTCTTTCATTCCTTTTCTCAATGTTGAGATTGATATCGCTTTCATATTGATAAGATTATATACTAATGTACGAAATTATGTACACAAAAACGTACGTTATTATAATTTATTTTGACTGTCGAAATGAAAGGGTTTGTTGTTAGAGTTGTGCAAATTTGCAAAGGGCAGGCTTTACAGCAGCTTTGAAGTCTGTGAATTCATCGAATTTGAAACCTGAAAAGTGGTGGATCTTGGCATTTATTATAAATCAATATTTTACTATGTTCCTTTATATTAACTGTAAATTCCATATCAATCATTTAATTCAAAGATACTCATTTTAGATGTTATGATTTTCAGTAGAAAGAACTATCAATTACCCCTCCTAGCCTCCCGCCGCTTTTCTTTTCTTTCTTCTCTCTTCCCTCCCTGAGAAAGATCATAGGAGACAGAAATATTATCGTTATAGCCAACTGCTTTTAAGAAAAGACTTTTTGCTAATCGACCATCTTCTACCTGCTCTCCGTATACAGCATCTTCCGGAATACTTGCCAGATTCTTCAATGGAATCTGAATCCGAAGATCGCTTTCTCCATTGAAGTTGTAAGTTCCATTTAAAAAAATCCAAAATGCAGTAGATTTGATTTCGAACAAGTCGATGTCCATCAGCGTGCCGGTGAAGCGAAAGCGTTGTTTTAAGTCTGAAAAGGCGATATTATCTAAGTTTCTATTCTTAAATACATATTTTGAAATTTTCTCGAAAGGCTCAAAGTCTTTTAAACTACCATTGTTAATACTAAAGTCAACGACCGCGGCGAGTGAGTTTTGATAAACATAAAAGCTTGAATCAATTTCCAGAGAAAAGTCTGCATCTACATTCATAATGCCTTCTAGTTGTTCAGCCGACACAAGATCTTGGTTAAATTCACGGAAGGACTTGAAAATGTCTCTCACCTGGGCATCCTTAAATTTAACATTTCCCTTGATTTGTCTTGAATTTTTCCAGACCATATCCCCTTCCATTGTTCCTTTACATGTGTTGAGCTTTAGATTTTTTATTTCTGCTGTTTGGGGTTTTATTAACAACTGCCCGGTAATCCGGGTGGCGATAAAATTGTCATAACTTAATTTTTTCACATCTACATCCAGCACAATATTGTCCATTTCTTGCTTATCCATTGTGGGAGAGGCGTTTGGCTTCTTAGCAGGGAGGGCTTCGGTGATTTGCTTAATGTTGTCGAGCCAATTTTCCAGTATGATATGGTCTGACTTTAGTTTCACATTGGCCTTCCAGTAATCTTCTTCATTGAGTATCTTTCGCATAAAATCATACACCACACCGCTTACCTGAAGGACTTGTCCATCTTGAGAAACATTGCATCTTTTGATTTCCAAGACCTTGGTATTTACATTGGCAAGAAGATCTAATCGCAAGGATTTTTTGTTTTTTACTTTGTAATAGATATTTGAACTTTTCAATTCTACATCAAATCTGGATGTGCGCTCCATCCAATTCTCGGCAGTTACATTGTCAAGTGGGAGTTGCAAATTAAGAAGCGCATCGGCAGTTCCTGACCAAGGTCCATTGACCTGTCCTGCATTGAGCATAGTGGTAGGAATATTAAGTGAAGCGTTAGTAGTTAATACGGGGTTTTTCAAATTCTCAACTAGGACTTCACCGGTCACTGGCCAATTTCTAAATGTAGCTTTTTCTATCTTTGCTGTAAGCGAGGCATTGGTTAAATCTCCGGAAAAATCAATGTCGCCGGGGATGTTTATAGTCACCAATCCTTGAATTTCTTTTAAAAGAAGTGAGTTTTTTTCAAGTTTAAAATCACTATTTTCCAATTTCGCAGTGAGTAGGAGGGTGGGATCATGAACCCCTTTAAGCGGGATTTTTATGTCGGCTTCCACGTCAATGAGTCCGGTCCATTGAAATTTGGCCAATTTATTTTGAAGTTTGTCGGTGAGTAAGGATAAGGCGAAGACCCTGTCTAATTTTTGGGTACTTACTTTTAAGTCCAATAAACCTTCACCACCTCTTTCAAGGGCAATTTCTAAATCGAAACGATGATCGTCAATCGAAGTTTTTGCCTGACTAAAACTAATAAAGCTGAAGTCGTTGCTGACTTCACCTTTCCATTTTTTCATTTCTAAGTGCCGTCCTTTAATAAAATCTCCTTTTTCAGTATTGAATGCCAGTCGGTTAACCAAGCAGTCCCCATTCAGATCTATTAAGTGCTTGTCATTCTTATTTTTTGCATTGACATGCATGGAGCTGAGGTTGATATCAATGGCTCTATTCTTTTGTGCGTCCATCAGTATAAAGTGAAAATCGCTCAGTTTAATGTTTTCGAACTTTAATTTTTCATCCTTTAAGCCGGATGCCTCTGTGGTGGAATCTTTTTTCAAAAAAGAGACATTGCTTTGTCCTGTAGAATCCACCCAAATCTGGACTTTCGCTTTTTTGATGTTTATGGTGTTAAGGTGTATTCTCTTCCTTAATAGTGGAATTAAGTTAAAAGAAAGTCTAGTTTCTTCAGCTTTCAGAAAAGGTTTGTCGTTGAACAGATCCAGGGTATCGCGCAGGTCAATTTCATTCAGCAAAAGGGTGGCATTGGGCCAATCTGAGAAAATGGCAATTTCACTACTTTTGATGTCGATGTTCATTCCATATTGGTCACGAACTTCCTGTTTAACATACTGAATAATTTCACTTTGGTAGCTCCACAACAAGACGAATGCCAGCAATAATGGCACAACAAGAATCCCTAAAATCGAGAATCCTATAATTTTGAACAAGCGTTTTCGTTTTTGAGTCATGGTAAACGTAAAGATAGGTTATAAACAGCGCAAATGTTTGCTGTAGTGGGTAATCATATTGCTGCTAAGTCTAGAGAATTTGATTCTTACGATCAAATGTATTATGACGAAGCCGGTGTCAAGATGCTGAGAAAGAATGACTCATCTATTTATAAACGCTAAATCTTATTCAGAGTTCCATTTAAGGGAAATATTCAGGGGTGAGGAGTAACTTTATTATCCATAAATCACCACTTTTGACTCGTCAATTTCTTTTCTGAAAAATGAGTTTTTAATTCCACGTTTTTCTATTAAGTCAGTTTGACGCTTGAAAATTTTTCCAATTTGTCCTTAATCTTCATTATTTGTAATTAACAACCCACAAGTGTAGCATATAAAAATCCTTTTGGTATGTAAAATTCTTTATTTCTTTTGTCAAGTTTGAAGTATAAAGTTTCTTTGAAATTACCATCTTTAGTAGCAATTTCGTACTTAAAAATCGAGTTTTCAAAATCGCATTCTTTTATCCTTTTGTTTAATGGGATTTTAGATTTGCTAATTACTATAAACTTATGTAGCATACCATAACTCTGTTTTTCACCACTTTTGCCAAGTCTCTTAATGTATTCATCAATTATATTGTCATGACCATATTCTTTTGATAATTTTAACACAATTGGCTTTTTGAAACTATATCCATATTTATTTGAAACTTTTTTCCAATTCACCGATTGTAAATAAATTTGAGAGCTTGATACATTATCAATTGTAATAATTTTTTTCGAACAACCATTGGTTATTGGGGCTATTAAAACTACAATTAGTATATAGAGTATTATTTTAATTCTTTTTGTCCTCATCTATTCAAATATTATATTTTTAATGGGAATTAACGAGGGCAATGCCCTATGTTTTGATGAAAATAACTTTTGAAACCTATTTAAAAGATTTAGATCTGAGGG
>CALCSX010000380.1 GCA_937894165.1 uncultured Saprospiraceae bacterium
CTTGTGCTGTATTTTTTCAAAAATGAAACTATTGACAAGTTGAAGGAAGTAACCGTTCCTAAGAACCAAACTAGATATTCACATTGGATTTTGATAGGCATTTTTCTCGGATTTGAATTAGGAATTAAGTTTACAACCTTGATCACCATATTTTCCATACTTATTTTGATTTTCTATTTTTATGGAGGGAAATTTGTAGGCTTGGCGGGGGTTTTTCTTAGCCTTTCGTCCATTTTTCTTTTGAAATTTTACTCTTTTGCAAACTTAGAATTCTCTGATTCCGAAAGAATTACACTATTTTCAATATTGATTTTTATCACTTTATGCTTATCTTTATGGGGTATATTTAGAGCTAAAGAAAAGATATTACTTCCGGCCAAAATCAGTAGTATCCTTGGAATAATGATTGGTTTATTAATATTGCCTTGGGCCATAAAAAATACATTTGAAAATGGTAATCTTTCATTCTCATCAATGCTATCCGGAAAAAATCCGGCTCCAAAATTAATGGGTGAAAACAAAATGGAAGAGGCCGGTACTTTCCATCCTCGTTTAATGGGTCAGTTGCTTAAGTCAAGTGAAGATCAAGTGGATTTTAAATTGATAAATGAAAGTAGCGTTACCGGAAAGTACGAAGAAATTAACAGATATTTAGGCTACGAAAGCGGCTTTCATCGATTTTTTAGCCTGCCTTACGATTTGACGATGAAAAAAAATGTCAATCTTTTTTCAACCGATATAGGTCTCTTATTTCTAGCTTTCCTGCCCCTTCTTTTCCTAACAACATCGAAAATCAGGTGGATAAATATCCTGAGAATATTATTTTTATTGATATGGATGAGTTTTTCGGTAATTTCAGTCTACAATCCTGAAAATCTTCTCTCAGGTGCAGAAGTGATGACGAATATTGAAAATATAAAATTTGGGGCAGGGGGGGCACTTTCTATTTTATTGTCGCAATTACATATCATATTAATCATGCCTTTTGTTTATCTGGGACAATTAATGAGTCCAATATATAAGGTTTTGGCATCTGATTCTGACTTTATGAGTATAATATATATCCTTTTAATCATTTTGATTTTGTTTTTTTTATCGAAAAATCTTGTAAAAAACACATCTTCCAAGGTGGAGAAGGCTTTCTTTTTATTTTCCGGGACTTATTTTATTCTTTGGCTTATCCTTTCAAGTGGCATTCCATGGTACGGGATCGCAGGATTAGGTCTTTTACCTGTGTTTTTGTCAAAATTCATTTTTCACGATAATAAAGAATTCTTTAAAGATAATAGAGCAATACATTACGGATTCGGGGGAGTAGTGTTCATTTGGTTTTTACTCCTTATACCCTACAAATTAAGTCCACTTGCTCAGGTTAAAATTCAAGATCCTACTTCTTTAAATCACAATTATTTAATGAATAAAACTACCTTGTTATTTGCTTGTAATGAAATTTCAGAAGCTGAAAGTGAATTTGCATTTCTCAATCCGCAAACAAAACAAATTGTAAGAATTTTGAATAATGATAAAAATGCTATAGTCCTAAACGTAGGATCCATGATGAGGTATTATATTAATCGTAATGATATCAGAATGATTGATGACAATCAATTAGATTTTTTTAATACCATATGGGTAACATCGGGTAGAAGCAAAATTGCGACGGGAAATAGATTAAAACAATTGGAAGTAAAATATATTTTACTTGATTTAGGAGTACACACCATGGATACCACAGAAGATGGAACTTTAAAACGAAAAGTGGAAGAATTTGTCAACTATCTATATCAAAATTCAAATGTAGAATTGTTAGCGACAGATAGACTTGTCATACACCCTCAAGGTCAGCAACAGATAGAAGTTAATGGATCAATGGTTAAAGTAAAATATGATATCTTCGGTAATGGGATTATTGAAAATGGCAAATTGGCATTGTTTGAGCTTAAATAAATTATAGGTTTTGATTAACGATAAAATTCTCATAGTAGTACCGGTTTTAAATGAAGACAAAAGAGTCGGTGATGTTGTCTTGGGCTTGAAACTTGCCGGATTTAATGAAATTCTTGTTGTCGATGATGGGAGCAGCGATAATTCACAAAGTATTGCCTCTGCAAATGGTGCTAAAACGATTCGACATATAATAAATCGTGGAGCAGGGGCGGCCACAGAGACAGGTTTAGAATATTTTAGGAGAAATCCTCAATACCAACATGCAGTTACTATAGATGGAGATAACCAACATACTCCTGAAGATATCGAACATTTGCTTTATAATCACTTGAATCAGGGTGCAGATTTAACGATCGGGGATAGATTTCTAAGTGGCAAAAATGAAATTCCCAAATCAAGGATATTTTATAACTTTATTGCAGATTCCATTACATCCATACTCAGTTGGAAGAAAGTAGCTGACTCTCAATCAGGTTTTAAGGTTTGGAGTAGGAAGGCTGTTGATGCTATTAAGATAGAGCAGAATGGTTATGAATTTTGTAGTGAAGTGATCATCAAGGCTCATCATCATCATCTTAAGGTTATAAATATTCCAATTAAAGTTTTTTATCCGAAAGAATTAAAAGGTAAGGGTCAAAATCTTTTTGTAGGGATTAAAACCTTTACAAATTTAATTCATCATATATTGTTTAAAAGTTGATTGTATGAAATTCGAAGTTTATCAAATTCTAGTACCTATTATTAGCCTTGTTGCTATTGCTATGACTGTAAAAAGTCATACTAAAGGGGAGAATACAATGTTCGAATCATTTTTTTGGATAGTGTTTTGGATGGGTGTAAGTTTGATAGCATTATTCCCTGATCTTACCACAAACTATTTATCCAAATTGTTAGGGATTAAGGATAATGTGAATGCTGTTATATTTATTGGTCTGGCTGCTTCATTTTTTATCCATTTTCGCACTTTCAATATAATTAAACTTCAAAACAAGACCATCACTGAATTGGTACGAAAAATAGCACTTGAATTGGATCGAGAAAAGAATAAATAATTGTGAGGATACTATTTATTGTAGAACATTATTATCCTTACATTGGAGGAGCTGAAGAGCTTTGGAGAAATCTTGCTGAACATTTAGTAAAAGAATCTCATCATGTAAGTGTATTGACAACCAGATACGATAAAACACTTCCGGAGAAAGAGATTATTCATGGGGTCAATATTTACCGTCTCAATGTTATAAACAGGTATGGTTTTACATTTTTCTCAATACGAAGAGCAATTCAACTTGCGAAACAGGTTGATATTATTCATACTTCTTCTTATAATGCAGCTTTACCGGCATGGATAGCTTCAAAATTCACCTCAACTAAGTGCATTATTACATTCCATGAAGTTTGGGGAAAACTTTGGTTTGAATTGCCTGATATTTCTGTTTTTTTAAGATTAAGTTATTACTACTTTGAAAGTCTTTTATTGAATTTGAAGTATGATAAATTCGTAGCTGTGTCAGATTTTACACTGGGAGCTCTGATAAAAGCAGGGGTACAAAGTGATAAATGCATCAGAATTTATAATGGCCTTGATTATGCTAAAATTCAATCTTACCAACCTATTATTCGAGGTGAAGATTTTATATTTTGCTATTTTGGTAGACTGGGCTTATCTAAAGGGTATCAATTTCTGATACCGGCATTCGCTAAGTTGAAGGAAATATATCCTAAGATTAAATTGAAAATGATAGTGCCTCAGTACCCCGACTCAACTTTTTCATCATTAAAAAGGAAAGTTGGGGAGTTAAATTTAGAACAAAACATCATCTGGCACCATGATTTAAGTAAGGAGGAATTGTATAGGGAGGTATCCTTATCTAATGCTGTTGTCATCCCATCATTGAGTGAAGGTTTTTGCTTTGTAGCTGCAGAAACGGTAGCATTACAAATACCCATCATTAGTTCTCAAAAGGGTGCATTACCTGAGGTGGTGGGAGGGGACTTTATAACGATCAAAGCTCTAAATGAGACGGAATTATTTATTGCTATGGAATCCGCAATATTAGAAAAATGGGAATTTAGTTCGCCTAAATATTTCCCAATAGAAAACACAATCAATCAATATATCGAATTATATACGACAATTCTGCAGAAATAAAAAAGACCGGGAGCGTTTCCCGGTCTCGATTATTTTGTTTTAATCCTTAATTAATTTTTTATAATATGCCTGCTGATCCTCAGTAAGTAAAGGCATTACTTCCTCTTGCGTAGATTTCACTATTTCCTTTCTTAATTCAAATGCCTCCTCCTTTGTGGAAGTTTTATCTAAATCTCCACCTTTTTGCAAATAAGCATTCGTATATATAGTTTTGATATTACTTTTTACATCACTCGAAAGGCTTAGCCTCATGTCTAGATTTTCTACCCACATTTCAATAATGTAGCTCATAGTCCATCCATTGTCTTGAGATGGTCTGTTTTCCCTAGCCTCTCTTTTCGGATTAACTTCTCTTATTCTATCTTCCTTATTGACAGTAGATTCAGATTCACCACAAGAAAACATTGAAAATGTAAGTACAATTAAGGAAATGATTTTTATAAAACTTTTCATTTTTTTGTTAATTTTAAGATGTATGAATTGCAATTGCGTCTTTCTTGGTAACAAAGTTAGTATATTTTTCCAATTGTTTTGAATCTTGAAGGATATCTGCAGCCTTCATATATTTCTTTGCATTTCTAACGAAGTCGCCTTGCAATAAATAATGGTAGATCTTATATGCACTATAGAACTTTTCGTATTCAACATTTTGAACCTCTTGCAAATTCGCTAAAGATATTGCATTCGGATCATACCAAATTCTAATTAGCTTTTCAACCAGATCATAGGCTTCCTGTAGCATCACATAAGTGTCTTTCATTGCTTCGCTCGGACTTAATCCCGGAGTTTTGAATGCTTTATCCATATTTTCAGCAACTAATTTAGCATTGAACATGGCAATATAAATTCCACTGGAAAATATCGGATCCAAGAAGGATGAAGCATCACCCACAACAGCAAAATTATCACCGTATTTTTTATCCGTATAATAGGAGTAATCACCGTGCGCCATTGGGCTTCTTTCCAAAGTGGCATTCTTTAAAATCGAAGTCATTAAAGGTGATTCGCTAAGCTCTTGAAGATATAATTTCTCTAGAAAATCTTTATCCCCGGCTGAAGCTATTCTTTGCGCCTTAAAATAATCACCTGAAACCACGACGCCTACACTAAGCCTGTCATCGGCAATCGGAATAGCCCATATCCAACCCATTTTCTCTCCTCCGATATGGATGATTTCAATACAGCCTTCTAACAATTCTTTATCATATTCCGGATTCTGCCAGTGACTATTCACGGCTACTCTTCCCAAGCCTTCATAACTCTTCTTATCCTTAAATTTATTAGCTAGAAACGTATTCTGACCACTGGCATCAATCACAAATTTTGCTATGTGATCGGTTATTTCTCCCCTTGAATTTCGAGTAGTTACTTTTACTAGGCCATCCGGCTGGTCAAAATCAACATTAGTAACTGCTGTCTGTTCATGAACAGTTACGCCCAATTCCCTTGATCGCTCCAATAACATATTGTCAAACTTAGCTCTGTCAACATGAAAAGACAAGGAACTTTCATGTCTTATT
>CALCSX010000381.1 GCA_937894165.1 uncultured Saprospiraceae bacterium
CCCAATCTTGGGTGGTCATTCTGAAGATGGCACGGAAACAGGTAATATCCCTGCTGAAGAAAAAAAGGAGATTGGATTGATTCAAGATTTAAATGATACTAAAATCTATAAAATAGATTAAGAAATCCACTTAAAATCGATGGATTAACTTAGAATTAAAAATTAGATGGGGATTGGTAAAACTTTCCCCATTTCTTATAGTTAAAAACTAGTTAATATTTGGATAAAATTTAACTTTTACATAGCCATTGCATTATATTAGGTAATTATTCAGAATAATTTACCGTTATACATTAAAAATATATAAATGAGGAAATATTTCATACCTGCAATTACCCTGATCTTAGGTTTTTTAATTGTGGCATTTCAACCATCCGGTTCCAAAAATACCGAGCCCGGAAAGGAAATAGCTATCATCAACTCTACATTGGCCTATTTGGATAGAATGCACTTCGATCCACGTCCTTTGGATGATGAATTTTCTAAAGAAGCTTTTAATAATTATTTGAATTCTATCGATGGCGGCAAACGATTATTACTTCAAAATGAAGTGAATGAACTAAGGAAATTTGAACTTAAAATTGATGATCAATTAAAAGGTGGTTCATTGGAATTTTTTGAATTATCAATTAATCATACAAATGAAGGTTTAAAAAGAGCCGAAGGTTTTTTCAATGAAATAATCAACCAATCAGAATTTGACTTTTCCAACGATGAAGATTTGGAATTGGATTTTGAAAAAAGAACATTTTCCACGACGGAGAAAGAACTTCGAAATTATTGGTACAAACTATTGAAGTATGAAGTCTTGACCAGATATACCAACGAGAAGAGTATACAAGAAGAATCAGATAAAGAAGAAAAATTAAAGTCTGATGAAGAGTTGTATGATAAAGCTTGTAATGATGTCAAGAAAAATTTTGACAGGTGGTTCAAAAGAATGACCAAAATTAGCCGTGAAGATCAATTCAGTATGTACCTTAATGCGATTACTGAAACTTTTGATCCCCATACAAATTATTTTACCCCAAAAAATAAAGATGATTTTAACACTTCTATGTCGGGCGTTATCACAGGAATTGGGGCAACATTAAGAACAGATGAGGATTATACAAAAGTAATGAGTATTGTCGTTGGTGGGCCCGCTTGGAAAAACAAAGAACTCGAAGTCAATGATCTGATTCTTAAGGTTCAACAGGAAGGTGAAGAGGCAGTTGATATTATGGGGATGACTATTGACGAGGTAGTTGGAATGATTCGTGGTGAAAAGGAGACTAAAGTAACCTTAACCATAAGAAAAGTGGATGGTACGGTTAAAGAAATTACTATTGTCCGCGACGAAGTGATCATCGACGAAAGTTTTGTAAAATCAGTTATCTTGGATGTTCCCGGAGTATTGGACAGAGTAGGATATATTCGTTTGCCGAAATTTTATGCTGATTTTGAAAGACCTGATGGCGCTTCTTCCGCTGAAGATATGGCTAAGGAGATCGAGAAGTTGAAGAATGCAGATGTAAATGGAATTATATTGGATCTTCGTAATAATGGGGGTGGTTCTTTGCGAGATGTTGTTCAAATGAGTGGATTATTTATTGAATCAGGACCTATTGTACAAGTAAAAGACAGAGATAGAGCACCTTATGCTTTAAATGACAGAGACAATGACGTACAATATGATGGACCATTAATTGTTATGGTAAATACTTTCAGTGCCTCGGCCTCTGAAATTCTAGCAGCAGCTATGCAGGATTACGACAGAGCAATAATAGTAGGAAGCAAGGCAACTTTCGGTAAAGGCACAGTTCAGAGGTTCTTAGGTATTGACGGAAGAATTGTAAATCGCTCAGGTGAGCAGTTAGGTGATATAAAACTTACCACGCAAAAATTCTACCGTGTAGATGGTGGATCAACGCAGCTAGAAGGGGTGAAGCCTGATATAACCTTACCCGATACTTATATGTATTTGGAGGTTGGTGAAAGAGAGTACGACAAGCCAATGCCATGGACTAAGGTAGAGCCTGTAGAATATGGTCAAAATGTCTACAGACCGGGTAATAAAAATCATCTTAAGAGATTATCGGAAAATCGAGTTAAAAAACATGAAGTTTTTAATAAGATTGAGCAAAATGCGAAAAGGTTGAAAGATGAAACCGACAACACAATAGCTACTCTCAATTACGATAAATATTATGAGGAATTAAAAGCTTCGAATCAAAGATCAGACGAATATAAGGATCTATTCGTTGTCAATGAAGCTATAAAAATTGTTAATCCGGATGAAGATCTTGATTATATCCAAGTTGATTCTTCCAGAATTATCAGAAATAATGATTGGTTTGAATCTATTCGCAAGGATATTTATATCGAAGAAACAGTTAATATAATGAGAGATATGATAGAATCTCAAAAAAAGGTTTCAAGAAACAATTAAGACATACTTTATATACTTTATTGAAGAGGAGATGACATGTAATGTTCGTCTCCTTTTTAATTAGACTAAGCTTAGGTTTTTTTAGTAATTTTGCATCAAAATACAAAAGGGTGATATATTTACAAGTAGAGGGTTTAACAAAGACATACGGAGAGAAAGTTTTATTTAAAGATCTGGATTTTCTAGTAACTAAAGGCCAGAAAATTGCTTTAATAGCAAAAAATGGTACAGGAAAAACTTCATTATTGGAGATTTTGGCCGGAAATGAATTACCGGAAGGAGATACTTACAAAATTCAGCTAGCTAAGGGGATCAAGATTGGTTATTTGGAACAGGATCCTAATCTAAATCAAGATTTGTCAGTTTTAGATTGTGCTTTCGAATCTGATAATCCTGCCGTGCGTGCAGTGAAGCGTTATGAGGAAGCTCAGCTTAATTTGTTAACGGAAGAAGAGGCGAGTGATGCCTTGCAGGGAATGGAAGATCATAAAGCATGGAACATTGAGGCTAAAGTCAAAATGATACTTTCGAAGCTTAAGCTATCTGATTTTGGGAAGAGGGTAGGGGATTTATCGGGTGGACAGAAAAAGAGATTGGCTCTTGCAAGAATATTGATCGAAGAGCCTGATTTTGTGATTTTAGATGAACCGACGAACCACTTAGATTTGGACATGATAGAATGGTTGGAGGAGTTCCTCCAAAATGCCAATTTAACCATGTTGTTGGTGACGCACGATAGATATTTTCTGGACCGTGTTTGTAATTCGATAGTAGAATTGGAAGCGGGAACTTTGGTGAAATATTCCGGGACCTATTTAGATTATTTGGAAAAGAAACAATTGAGAGTAGAAAACTCATCCGTGGTAAGGGAGAAAAACCGACAATTGATGAAAAAGGAATTGGAGTGGGTGCGAAGAATGCCTAAAGCGAGAGGTACTAAGGATAAATCCCGAGTGAAAGCATTCCACGAGCTGAAAACTGAACTATCAAATCAATTTAAAGATGAGCAATTAGAAATTCAAGTTAAGCCGGAAAGATTAGGCAGTAAAATTATTGAACTGCATAATATTTCCAAATCCGCCGGGGGTAATTTGCTTTTCACTGATCTGAATTATAAATTCAAAAAACTGGATAAGATTGGGATCATTGGTCCAAATGGAAGTGGAAAATCGACCTTGTTAAATATTCTGACAGGCAATTTAGAGCCGGATAGCGGCAAAGTAGTGCATGGAGACACCCTTGTTTTAGGATATTATACACAAGATGGTATCAAGGATTATGAAGGGAAGCGAGTCATTGATGTAATTCGAGATATTGGTGATTATATTCCTCTGGAGAAAGGAAAAACACTATCTGCTGAACAATTACTGGAGAAGTTTTTATTTGATAGAAAACAACAGCAAGTATACATTTCACAGCTGAGCGGAGGGGAAAAGCGAAGATTGTATCTCTTGACAATTTTAATGAAAAATCCCAACTTCTTAATTTTAGATGAGCCTACAAACGACCTGGATATCATGACTTTGAATATTTTAGAGGATTATTTACAGACCTTTCCGGGATGTTTGGTGGTAGTCTCTCACGATAGGTATTTTATGGACAAACTGGTCGATCATTTGTTTGTGATTGGTTTGGATGCGGAGATAAAAGATTTTCCAGGAAATTATTCTGAATGGAGGGAAAGTATCGATGATAATATTATTCCGAAGAATAGTCCTGCGCCTGTAGCAGTAGCACAACCAAAGCCTCAAAAAAATATTGAAGTAAGCTACAATGATCAAAAAGAATTAAATAGATTGGAGCGAGAAATTGCAAAACTTGAAAGTAATAAAAAACAATTAATGGAGAAATTCATTGAATTCGCCACTGATACTAATAAAATTTTAGAACTCAATAAAGAGTTATCATTAGTAGAGGAAAAGTTGGAAGAAAAGGAAATTATTTGGTTGGAATTGGCATCTAAGGCCTAAGAAAAAAAGGGGGCTCTAAAATAAAGCGTTGTGTGTGTTGTGTGTTGATTCAATTGCTTTAAGTGTGTGTGTGCTTGAGCCCCCCGGGATCTTAATATATCTTGAACTATAAATTATCTATTTTATTACTGTTAAAGCGAAGATAAAGTATTCTTTTTAGTTTCATAAAGTTAAACTAAAGTTTTTTCAAAAAAGTTTATTTTCTGCAAAATAATTGAATTTTTGGAATAGAATCTATATATCCTAGTCGCTCTGCTTTTCTCAAATCATCGCAACCTTGATCTTTGGAGAGTTTCATGATTAATGCAAGACCTCGATTATGGTATGCCTTAGCATAATTAACGTCCAACTTAATGGCTTCATTATAATTCTCAATAGCTAAATCATAATCTTCGAAATACATATTAACATTTCCTCTAATATTCCATAATCTCGGGTCTTGAGGGTCAAGTTCTATTGCTTCATCAATATCAGCTTGTGCTTGATTCAAATTGCCAACGAAAGTATATATTAGGGATCTGTAAATATATGCATCAATAAATGTAGAATCTAAACTTATTATTTTATTAAAATCCCGGATAGAAGAATCCATATCACCAGCCTCTTTGTACAAGGTAGCTCTGGCAAGATAAAAGTAAATATTGTCATCGTCTCTTACTAAAGCCTCATTGATATCAGTTAGACCTTTCTCGATCTCCCCACTAATGCGATATATCATCGATCTATTGTAATACGGGAGAATCAAATCTTTATCGAGTGCGATGGCTGAGTCAAAACTGGCAATAGCTTCTTCGATCTCGCCATTTCCTGCCAGTGCTAAACCTCTTAGATCGTGAGATATAGCAAAATCTTGATTCAGATCTAATGAATTATCGATTTCCGTTAAAGCATTATCGTAAGATTGAGCCGATAAAGCGTCAAAACCTGATATAAGGAAATTTCGATATTCCAAGTCATTCATATCCTCGAAATTCTGAGAATTATTGATGAATTCAGAATAATACTCTAAGTTGTAGTGCGTGTCAACAAAGCCATCGTAAATAAATGATAAGCCTTCTTCTATTTGAAAGTAGTATTGACCGAGATCCGGGAATGTGATGTAGTCTGTAGCAAGAATTTTCATTTTAGCTCTACTGTCATAAACAAATTCTGAGTAAGGATTAAGTTGAATAGCTTTCCTGTAATCTTGCTCTGCCATAGATTCATCGCCTTGCGATCGAAAAACTATGGCTCTCTTCATATAACCCAAAGAGTAATCCGGCGCAACCTCAATAGCATTGCTGTATATATCTATGGCTTGTCTAAAATTACCCGTCTTGAAAAGATTATCCCCTTGATTTATAAATTTATCAGCTTCCGCAATAGGGAATTGTCCAAACAAAAAGTGTGGTAAATATAAACAGAATAAAGAAATAGCTAATGAGAAGAGTTTTGCCTGTTTTATTTGTGTAACCATTATAACTACATTTAATAGAATAACATCCTCATAGTCTGAAAGGTTGGCATTTTGAAATCAAACAGTCAAAAATACAGTGCAGATAATATTGCAATCACCGAACTTTGTAAGTTTTATATTTTATATTTGAAAATAATTTAATATTTTTTGCTACCCTATTTAGAATGGGATTTCAGAAATTTCGAACCGACATAATTTCTTAAATATTATCCAAAATGTGTTAATTATATCTTAAAGTAATTAGCTTTACAAACTAAAGATTGTAACTTTGTATTATATTTGAACATAATAAATCATAATGGTCAAAAATTTACTTACACTCATCATCATAGTTTTAATTTCAATTGCTCCCGGCACATTGAATTATTGCTGTGCATCTACAGATAGTGGAATGTCCATTTTATTTAATGACCTTGATATTTCCCCCGGCGATGATATTAAACTATTTCCTAATCCGGCCGGAGATCACTTCTCACTTCAGAATGCCGCTAAAGTCAAAGGAATAGAAATAATTAGTGTTATTGGTAAAACGGTAAAAGTCTTCGGTGAAATTACTAACTTTGATAATATTTATATCGGTGATCTCAATACGGGATTGTACATGGTAAGAGTAATCGATTTAGATGGCAAAGTACTGAAAACCATCAGATTACAGAAGAAATAATTTAATTTTCTAACTCGGGATATTCCACATAATTTCTTGGAGTTTCATATAATCTGACTTTTAGGTCATATTTTTCGTCCAGCACTTTTCTTATTCTATTCCAAATTAATATACAAATGTTTTCAACGGTAGGATTTACATCTTTAAACTCCGGAATTTCAATATTCAAGTTTTTATGATCTAAGTAATCTTCCACTTCTTCTTTTATTATCATTTTTAATATCGAAAGATCAATAAGGTAACCTGTAATAGGGTCAATTTCTCCTGTTACTTTAACCTCAATTTCGTAATTGTGTCCGTGAAAATAAGGATTCGAGCAGGGTCCAAAAAATTCTAAATTTTTCTCATCCGACCAGGTGTTTACAGAGAGACGGTGAGCTGCGTTGAAGTGAGCTTTTCGAAAAGCAGATATTCTCATAAAAATAGTTTTGTATTTAGAAACCAACATTAAATAGTTAAGATTGTTGGTGAGCTATTAAAAATATCACCAACTTATTTTGTCCCTAATTGCAGAACTATTGACTATCTTTGTAGTTATATATAGATTTTTGAAGAAATAAATCATTGGTGTCGGTATGAAGTTGAGTGATGTTGTTGGGAATGAGGCTGTCAAAAGAGAGTTGAAAAAACAAATACAAACAGGAAAGATACCTCATGCTCAAATTTTTTTAGGCATGGAGGGTTCCGGTACGCTACCTATGGCAATGGCATTTGCGCAAGCCTTGCAATGTGAATCCCCTGTCGAAAGCGATGCTTGTGGAACATGTGATTCCTGCAAGAGGGCCGGCAAAATGATCCATGCCGATATAGAATATTCGTTTCCATATTTTGGAAATAAATTTACTTCAAATAATTTTTTACCCGGCTGGAGGGAAATCAACTTAAGTGACCCTTACTTTGTATTGTCTGATTGGACATCTAAGAATGGATGGTCTACAAATAATCCTAATATTTATTCTATTGAAATTGAAAATATTGTAAATAGAATTAATCAAAGAAAGTTTGAAGGACGGCATAAAATAATGGTTCTATGGCTACCCGAATATTTAGGTAAAGATGGGAATAGATTATTAAAATTCATAGAAGAACCTCCCCCGGATACACTTATTGTGATGGTAGCTCAAAGTGCTGATAATATCCTCAGTACCTTGCTTTCCAGATGTCGCATTATTCCTTTTGCACCTTTGGAAAATGGTTTAATTTCACGATATTTGATAAATAAATATGGTGTAGGAGAGAGGGAAGCAGATATTTATGCTGCCATGAGTGAGGGAAACATAGGTGAAGCGGTACGACTTCATAGGGAAGGATTGGATAAGATTCCTGATCTCTTTGTTTCCTTTATACGAGCGGCATATTCCGGAAGTGGAAATATGATATACGATTGGTCTGAGGAATTTGCTAAATTGGACAAATCCGAACATCGGCAATTTTTTATTTTTGGTTTGCAATTTTTCAAATTGATGCTAAGGATGAAATTTATTGATGGTGTGGGTCTCTCATTTAATGCAGATTTGGATAAAGCGGCAAGATATTTGCTAAAAAATATAAAATTTACTCTATTTAAAGAGGTAACAGACTTTTTTGATAAAGGGATTTATTACCTTGAGAGGAATGTTAATATCAGAATTTTAGGGACGGTTGCAGTAGTGCGAGTTCATAAAATATTTAAAAAACAACAATACGAAAATTCGTCTGTTTTAGAAGGGCAATTTTTGAATAAATAGAATATTATGGGATGTAGTAGTGGTGGAGCTTGTAGCTCCGGAGGATGTAGCAGCGGAGGCGGATGTTCCGGCGCATGTTCATCGGGAGGTTGTAATAAATTAAATACCTACGATTGGTTGTCGGCCAATAATATATCAGATCCAAGGGGATATGAATTTGTAGAAGTAAGTTTTAAGAATGGTTCACGAAAGGAATTTTTCAGGATAAAGCCTGATAGTTTCTTCGAGACCGGAGATTGGGTAGTAGTGGATACCGGAGGAGGATACGATGTAGGACAAGTAAGTCTAAGTGGAGAATTGGTTTTGTTACAACTTAAAAAGAAGAGGGTAAAGGAAAGCTTTATCACTTGCGATGTCATACGGATAGCCAATGAAAGAGATTTAGAAAGATTCCGTGATGCGAGAAATATGGAGTTGGAATCAATGGTGAGGGCAAGAGCAGCAGCGCGCAGCCTTGGCTTAGATATGAAGGTCGGAGATGTAGAATATCAATGCGATTTGAGAAAAGCTACATTTTATTTTACCTCAGATACTCGGGTTGACTTTCGGGAATTGATAAGGATTTACGCCAAAGAATTTAGGGTTAAAATTGAAATGAGGCAAATAGGTGCTAGGCAAGAATCCGCTAAAATAGGCGGGATTGGAACTTGCGGTAGGGAGCTTTGTTGTTCCACCTGGCTGACCAGTTTTAAATCAGTCAACACTTCAGCTGCCAGATATCAGAATTTATCCATTAACCAGGCAAAATTGTCGGGACAGTGCGGTCGATTAAAATGTTGTCTGAACTATGAATTGGATACATATTTAGAAGCATTGGAACATTTTCCGTCCAATGCAGATGTATTGAAGTTGAAAAGGGGCAGAGCTTTTTTAATAAAAACAGATATTTTCAAAGGAATCATGTTCTATAGTTATGAGGAGGAAGGACGAAATGTGGTGGTAGGATTAAATAAGGATACAGTTTTTGAAATAAAAGAGCTTATTGCCAAAGGTGAATTCCCGGAATCTTTAATGAAGATGAAACATGTAGAGGTTTCGGATATTGAGGAAGAATTGGATTACGATGATGATGGAACCGGTGAAATAGAACTTCCTTCAGAGCGTCGTAGAAAGAAAAAGAAAAAGCCACAAGCTAGAACCGGTGATGATAGGAATAATCGCGGAGGGCGACCTGACAATTCTCCGGGTCAAAATAGACCTGCAACTTCTGATAGAGCGAACTCTACTTCCGATAGACCTGCAGGTCAAGAAAATAATAAACCCGGCCAGAATCAAAATAAAAAAAGACACCCTCAGAAGAATCGAAATCCTAATAGGCCGGAGGTGGCAAAGGATACCAATGTTCAGAAGGAGATTCAGCCAACTCAAAACACTAATACTTCAGAAAATAGTGCTAAACCAAAAAGAAGGAATAACAGGAGAAGACCAGGCAATAAAAAACCGGGAAATAATCCTGATTCCGATAATTCTAATGCACCGAATACCAAACCAAACGATAATTAAATTTTGATATTCAACCAAATAAATTAATTAGATGAAATATGATGTTGCCATAATAGGCAGTGGTCCCGGCGGATATGTAGCTGCAATTCGTTGTGCACAATTAGGAATGAAAACTGCCATTATTGAAAAATATGACAGATTGGGTGGTACTTGCCTTAATGTAGGTTGTATTCCGAGTAAAGCTTTATTAGATTCTACCGAACTATACCATAAGGCACATTCTGAATTCGAAACACACGGTATTAATATCAAGAATCTTGAGGTGAATTTGCCTCAAATGATCTCCAGGAAGAATGATGTAGTTTTACAGACGAGTGGCGGTATAGATTTCCTAATGAAGAAGAATAAAATCGATGTTTTTCATGGTTGGGGCAGTTTTGTAGATGAAAATACTATTAAAATTAGTTCTGAAAAGGAAAGTCAGGAGATCAAAGCGGATAAAATAATCATAGCTACCGGCTCAAAGCCCATAGCACCTGCTAGTTTTAATTATGATAAGAATCGAGTAATTACAAGCACGGAAGCTTTGAATATTACCAAACTTCCTAAGCATATGGTCATCATTGGAGGTGGCGTTATCGGCCTAGAATTGGGGTCAGTTTATGCAAGATTGGGAGTACAAATAGAAGTGGTCGAGTACATGGATACTATTCTAACAGGAATGGATAAAGATTGTGCGAAGGAATTAACAAGATCTTTGAAGAAGTTAGGATTCAAATTTCACTTGAGTCATGAAGTTACTAAGGTGGAAGGCTTGAAGACAAAGGCAAAGGTTCATGTTAAGCCACGAGCTGGGGGTGATGAAATGGTCATCGAAACGGACTATTGTCTTGTGGCTATTGGTCGATATGCTTATACGGATAAGTTGGGATTAGAAAATGTGGGTATCGAAGTTGACGAGCGGGGCAAAATAAAAGTGGATGAGCACTTGCGGACACAGAAATCTCATATTTATGCAATTGGAGATGTGATCAAAGGGGCAATGTTGGCGCATAAGGCTGAGGAGGAAGGTGTTTTTGTGGCAGAATTGATTGCAGGACAAAAACCTCATATCAACTATAATCTGATACCGGGAGTAGTTTATACTTGGCCGGAAGTGGCATCTGTAGGACAGACAGAAGAGGAGTTGAAGTCAGAGGGCAGGGCTATTAAGATCGGAAAGTTTCCATTCAAAGCATTGGGAAGAGCTAGGGCATCAATGGATACAGATGGAATGGTAAAAATAATTGCTGACAAAGAGACGGATGAAGTTCTTGGTGTACACATCGTGGGGGCAAGAGCAGCGGATATGATTGCGGCTGCAGTGGCAGTGATGGAATATCGCGGCTCAGCTGAGGATATCAGTAGAATGAGTCATGCGCATCCAACTTACATGGAGGCGGTGAAGGAGGCTGCATTGGCTGCTACTGATAATAGAGCTCTGCATAATTAAACAAAAAATAAATTAGATAAAAAATGGTGGTCGGTAATTAAATTGCTGACCACTATTTTTATATAGAACTATTCCTTGCGATAGAAACCTATTTTCTTCAAAAAATATCTGGCAAAAATTCTATTAATTACATAATCTTTTTCTATTGTTTTATCATTCAGCTCATCATAGATCCGGTCGTACAATATATTTAAATTGTTGACGTCCTTTTTGAAATAATTTCTTTTATACTTTTGCATTAGGGATGGTAGGATTAATGGACGTATTAGTGGTTTTATGTGACTAAAAAAATTGGTTTTTAACGGTTCAATTGAGAGATTAAACTCATCAAATAATTTAGCATTTAAAAATTGGTGATAAAACTCACTGTTTACTTTGCTGGTCTCGGAAGTTGTAAGCCAATGATCCATCCAACCTCTATCAGAAAAAGGAACCGCCCAATTGCAATCAAAGTGTTCATAAATCTTCACTGAATTGAGGATGTATTTAGAAGCAATATTTTTTAAATACCAGTTTAAAAAATATTGATTTCCTGTTGGTAAATAATAATTTTGAATATGTCCTTTTATTTTATCTGTAGGGAGATTGTAAATCGTAGATATTTTTTCATAAACATCTTTCTGAGTAGCACCAATTTTAATATTTTTTGAGCCATTTAAGATATCTCCATAGTGACCCGGAATGATGAAGCTGCCGGGATCAATTAAGTCTAATTGTTTCAAAGTATTTATAGCGAAAAAATCTTGTTCATGCGGTAATGAGCTGTAGAAGTGACTTTTATTAGAGTATTCAGACCATTTTTCAGAAAAAACGACGTCAAAAGTTTGGGAGGTATATTCAACAAAATGCCATTTGATGTTGAGTTGTGTCGTTATTTTTTTGGCGGTAATGGCTTCGAAACCTTTAGGATCACCATATGTAAAAGTATTAATGTTTTGATGTCCAAAAAGTTTTAACAGGAGTAAGATAGCTCTAGAATCATATCCACCTGAAAGTGGCACCCATACTTCTTGATTTTTAATAAGATCGAACCATTTTTCAAAAAAATCTAAATCAGGGTATTCATCTTGTTCAGCTTTCTTATTCTGATTATTTTCAATAAGAGGATCGTAGTAATATGTGGTATGCAATTCATTATTTGAAATATAAGCAATTTGAGCCGCTTCTAATTGATAAAGGTTTTCTTTTAAAGTATTATTTGACATTGTACACCAGAAATGAATAAACTCCATTTCTACTGATCTATTAAAAGGTAAATCTTGAATTAGAGGTAAATTTATATTGTCTGTCACAACCCACTCTGTGCTCTGAAAGCAATAAAGTAATGGAAAAGACCTGATTTTGTCTACCGCAAATGCCTTGAAGTCATTCTTATTAATTACCACGCTGAAATTCCCCTCCAGTTTGGACAAAATTTTTGAAAAACTTTTAATGTCATTTATTGATTTGAAATGATCAACAAATTGTGGTGGACTAAGCCAGCCTTTAAGATTACAATAGGGAGTTCCAAGAACTGAAATTTCATTGGCGGTATACCATTGCTTTTGAGAGGGATTGGATAATTGTAGGTTTAGCATTAGGAAATATAATATTATTTTTTATTTTCATCTACCCGTTTGAACAAATTTTAAAAAACAATTAAAGATATTTACTGATGATAAGAAAGGCTAGATAACCATTTTCAGAATCTTAGAGATCTGATTTTACTACCTTTTCAAAATAAAATAACTTAATCAAGCTTAACAATCTCAAAGAAAAAATTATAGTTAATAAAAGGTAATCACAAATTACCGGAAATCTAAGTGGAATTAAATGTCGAAATCCGCTTTTACCTCAAATTCCATCCGCTCCTTACTAATAGGATGTAATATTTCAAGAAGCTCCGCATGCAAATGGAGCCGTTTACCTTTAGTTCCATATAAATCATCTCCAAGGATGGGTGCATTCAAACCCAGATGATGAGCAGCATGAACCCTAAGTTGATGTGTTCTTCCGGAAAGGGGATAGAAGTGAATATAAGTTTTGTTGCCCTCTCTTTTTATAACTTTCCATTCTGTCTTCGCCGCTTTGCCATGCTCATAGCAGACCAGTTGTCGCGGGCGATCATCCAAATCCACCCGCAAAGGAAGCTCAATGACGCCGTATTCGCCATTGACAAATCCATCCAAAACCGCAAAGTATCTTTTTTTCGCAGTACGTTTGATGAATTGTCTTTGAAGAAATTTATGGTGGATCTGATTTTTAGCGAGAATCATGATGCCTGATGTGGACATATCCAGCCGATGTACGATCAGTGGACCGGTCATTTCAGGATGAGATTTTTGGATTCTAGTGTAGACAGAGTCTGTGAGAATTTTTCCGGGTACTGATAGGAATTCAGGCGGTTTGTTAATTACTAGAATTGCTTCATCTTCGTAAATAATATCAATCTCAGCGACGCTGCCCTCCTGTGAAAGCATTGGGTTAAGGTCTGTTTCAATTCCTTTCAACATGTGAGACAATATAGGTTCACATTTGCCACGACAAGCAGGATAGTAATTTCCATGAACTTTAACATCTGACTGAGGGGAGGCTCCCCACCAAAATTCTGCCATACAAACCGGCTTCAATTGATGAATAAAAGCATAATGCAAAAGCTTGGGTGCAGCACACTCTCCGGCTCCGGCGGGAGGCCTTTTATCTGCTGTATTGAGGAAAATTTCGTGTAAACTTTTCAATTCCCCGTCAGAGTTGAGAAAGGTGTACTGTTCAAAAAGTCTTTGCTGGAGGAGTGCGGATTTTGATTTCCTTAGGTTTTTTAGGTCTGATATCTCAGATATCAATTCATAAAGTTCATTTTGGACATGAAAAAGCTCCTTTTTCTTCTCTCTTTTTAAATGTTTTAAATGATATTGTTCTGCTATACTTTCATTACTCAATCGCTTATTTAATTCCTCGAAAAGTGGAGGAGATAGATGTGCATTTTCCTCTCGTTGATCCTTTCTGGATACCTTGGTGATAGCTATTTTAGCTTTTAGGGCATCTATTTCTTGGTCGTAGGAAGCCTCAATTTCAGTAATTCGATTTTCGAGAAAAGCAATTTGTGGGTTGGCTTCTAACGCTTCAATTCGACGGTTCATAAGATTGAGCTGCTCTTCTTCCTGCCGAAAAAAACTATTGATAGTGAGCATGTCAAAAACGGGAGGGACGAATCTTGCATGGTGATTTCCACCTGCGAGTTTTCCGGAAAATGCTGCCAGATAGCCCAATTCTCCCGACTGAGTTTCCACCACCAATACGCCAAACATTTTACCTATTTCTAAACCTTTGCTATTCTCATTTATACCAAAATTGTGCTCGAAATCGGACTGAGTACTTAAATAGTTTCTAATTTCCTCCGCTGCTAAAGTGGCGAGGGGGTGAGGGGTGTAGTAAAATGGAAAGGTAAACTTCTCCGGCAGGTCCGGTAAGGTCTTTTGCTTAAAATGAATAAATTTTGCAGGCAATGCCATAGGATATAAAATAGAAAAGGAGTCTGAAAACAAACTCCTTTTCGAGATGTAAATATATTAATTT
>CALCSX010000382.1 GCA_937894165.1 uncultured Saprospiraceae bacterium
GCGCAAGTTTGTAACTTGTGCCTCCACTCAATCTTTTTATCTCAAACTATTTTAAATCTATTTTCATTTATTATTTTTAAACAATTGGGGAAAGCACTACCGGGATACTCTCCAAGAAATATCCAAATTTTCATCTTACCGTATTACGAGAATTTCATTTTACCGTATTTCGAGAATCCTCCTCCCGCGTGAGGCATATGGAGGACGTCCCGAAGGGCGGTCAGGACAGAACGAAGTGGGAGTCATGACGTACTCCGGAATACGCCGACCCCGACCATCTCTGCAAGAAAAGCCCAATTACTGCGTTACTCTTGTCCTTGGACTTTTCTAATCAGAGAAATTTTAAATAAGATTCCAGCAAGCTCGATGTAAAGTCGAAAACTAATCTCAAAACGTTATATAAATATTCAACGTCGGGGGCACGCCCAAATCTACCCTTATCCTTTGCTCACCATCGTTATAATAGGACACAGCATCTCCTCGAGGCTGACCCCACCATGCTGGAAGGTATCTTTATAATAATTGTGATAGTAATTGTAATTATTTGGATACAAGAAGAAATTATCCTCTTTCGCAAAAATGAAGGTGGAACTGACATTAGGCTTAGGCAAGCCGACTTTTGCCGGATCGCGATAATCGACCACGTCTCTCAGTTCATATTGCAGGTTTTTACCCACTTTGTATCTCAAATTAGTCGTCGTATCTCGGTCTGCTATGACTTTAGATGGAGTATTTACACGAATCGTACCGTGATCTGTGGTAACAATCAAGCGGAATTTCGAGCCTTCGAGCTTTTGCAAAGCCGACCATAAGGGTGAATTTTCAAACCATGATCTAGTCAAACTTCGATAAGCTTTCTCATCTTTCGCCAACTCTTTCAACATCTCCATTTCTGTCCGAGCATGGGAAAGAGTGTCAATAAAGTTGTACACGATGGCTGTAAAATCGTTATTTAAATAGTTTAATATATTTTCATTCAAGGTCTTAGCATGACCGGTATTGGTTACTTTAAAATAGTCGGATTTAATTGGCTTTCTTATCAATCTATTGATCTGATGATCGAGTAATTCGGCTTCAAACTGGTTCTTTCCCCCCTCATCTGCATCATTTTTCCAATATTGAGGCAGGTGTTTCTCGATATCTCCCGGCATCATTCCGGCAAAAATAGCATTTCGGCTGTACTGTGTACTTGTAGGCAAGATGCTGACAAAATAATCCTCCTCCACCATCCTAAATTGATCTTCTAAAATAGGCTGAATTACTTTCCATTGATCGTATCTGAGGTTGTCAAGCAACAACATTATGGTGGGCATTTCTTCGCTGATAAGTGGGAAAACTTTCCTGCGCATCAGAATATCTGACATAATAGGTCGTTTTTCCATCGGTGCATTGACCCAGTCTTCGTAATTTTTCTTTACGTATTTGGAAAATTCGGCATTCGCCTCCTTTTTCTGCATGGATAAGATCTCAGACATTTGGTCGGACAGGGATTGGTCGAGTTTAAGCTCCCATGATATGATTTTTTTGTAAATATCTACCCATTCATCCAGATCTAGATTGTTATTGATCTCCATAAATATTTTCCTGAATTCCTGCTGGTACTCGGTGGTATTTTTCTCTCTAACCAATCGTTTATTGTCGATTAATTTCTTGAGTGTCAATAATATTTGGTTCGGATTGACGGGCTTGATCAAGTAATCGGAAATCTGCGAGCCAATGGCATCCTCCATCACATGCTCCGCTTCATTCTTGGTAATCATGACCACAGGAACTCTCGGGTTGAGTGCTTTCAAGCGGGGCAATGTCTCCAAACCTGTCAGTCCCGGCATGGATTCATCCAAAAAAATCACATCTATAGTAGGATCATTTTCATAGGTTTCGACAGCGTCATGGCCATTCGTTACCGTTATAACTTCGTAACCTTTCTTTTCCAAAAATAATAATTGCGGTTTCAAAATGCTGATTTCGTCGTCCGCCCAAAGAATTGTGATTTTGTCAAATGCCATAGATATGAATTTTATAAGATAACCTTAATGAGAAATGATTTGTTTCATTCAGGAAATTGAACGATATTGGAAAACTAAATAGTGTCTAACACGAAGATGAACAAGAAAAAAATATTCAATGATCCGGTTTATGGATTTATAAATATCCCCTTCGATATAGTTTTCGACCTTATTGAAGATCCCATTTTTCAAAGACTTCGCAGAATTAGTCAAACCGGAATGACGCATCTGGTCTACCCCGGAGCGCAGCACACGAGGTTTCATCACGCGCTGGGAGCTATGCATTTGATGCAGGAAGCGGTCAAAATTTTGATGAGTAAAGGAGTTGAGATTACAAGAGAGGAAGCCAAGGCTGTCTGTATAGGAATTCTGCTTCACGACGTAGGTCACGGTCCATTTTCACATGCTTTGGAGTACGAATTGACGCCATTCCATCACGAAAAATGGTCTTTGCTTCTCATGCAAAAATTAAATGCAAAGTTTAATGGTGCATTAGACACTGCTATCGCCATATTTACCGATCAATATCCTAAAAAATTCCTTCATCAATTGATTTCGGGACAATTGGACATGGATAGAATGGATTATTTGAATCGGGACAGCTTTTTTACGGGTGTTACAGAGGGTAAAATCAGTTACGATCGACTTATCAAGATGCTAAATGTGATCGATGATCAATTGGTGGTTGAGCAAAAAGGCATGTATTCCGTCGAAAAATTCATCATGGCTAGGAGTTTGATGTACTGGCAGGTCTATTTGCACAAAACAGTTATTTCTGCCGAGCAGATGATCATACACCTGATCAGAGCATTGAAAAATAAAAAACACTTAAAAGAACACGATTTTTTCTCTCCGCCACTTCAATTTTTCCTTCAAAATGATCATTCCAATGTTCAGGATGAAAGGGCATTGGAAAATTTCATACTCCTTGACGATTTTGATATCTATCACGCCATAAAAGTTTTGCAAACTTGCAGTGATCCTGAATTACGGTTAATCGCTCATGGGCTTCATAACAGGAGACTTTTCAGGTGTATACTCTCAAAAACTGAACCGGAACATGTTGAAATTGATACAAAAATCGAAAAAATCGGGGAAATCTATCAGTTCGACAAAGACCTTGCCTCGAAAATGATGTGGACGGGCAAAGTAACAACTGCGACCTATACCGGGAGCAAGGAGGAGATTAAAATTCTTATGAAAAATGGTGAAATTCAACCACTTTCAGAGGTATCGGATCACGATATTAAAGCGAAAGTAAACATGAAATACTTCATGTGCTTCCCTAAAATCTGACCTCCAAATTTTTAATACTTTTCACGAAACATAGAGTTTTTAGCAAATTATTGCATGATTCATGCATTGCTTGCTTATTTTTGTGTCTTCAAAAAAAAATCGGTTTAAATCGAAGATATAATGGGTCATTACAAAGAGTATAAAGGTTTAGATCTTCCGCAAATAGACAGTGAAATTCTGAAGCATTGGGAGGAGAATAAAGTATTCGAGAAGAGTGTCAGCGAGCGCGAGGCCGAGAATAGTTTTGTGTTCTATGAGGGTCCGCCTTCGGCCAATGGTATGCCGGGTATTCATCATGTTATGGGCCGTGCAGTGAAGGATTTGTTCTGTCGTTTTCAGACGATGAAGGGCAAGCGAGTTTTGAGAAAAGGCGGCTGGGATACACATGGACTCCCGATAGAATTAAATGTGGAGAAGGAGCTGGGAATAACGAAGGAGGATATTGGTAAGAAAATATCCGTAGCTGAATACAATCAGAAATGTCGTGAAATGGTGATGCGATTTAAGGATCGCTGGGATGAGATAACCAAAAAGATGGGATATTGGGTGGATTTGGAAAATCCCTATATCACTTTTGAAAATAATTATATAGAGTCTGTATGGTATTTACTGAAAAGATTATATGATAAAAATTTAATATATAAAGGTTATACGATTCAGCCTTATTCCCCTGCTGCGGGAACCGGCCTAAGCTCGCATGAGTTGAATTTGCCGGGTTCTTATCGCTCTGTAAAGGACACTTCAGCGGTAGCGATGTTCAAGGTTATTTTCAATGATGAGAGTTCCTTTCTATTTACTGACCCTTTGGAGGATGTCAGATTGATAGCCTGGACGACTACCCCATGGACGCTACCATCCAATACCGCTTTAGCTGTTGGAAAGAAGATAAATTACCAGAAAATTGAGACCTTCAATCCATACACTGCTGCTCCCGTTACAGTTATTATGGCGGAAGAATTGGTTAAAAACTATTTTAAAGCGGATGGATTGACTGCTGAAATGCAATATACAGTATCAGATAAGATCCTTCCTTACAGAATAATCAAAAATTTTACCGGTACCAGCCTGAATGGCATCAGATATGAACAGCTACTACCTTACAAACAGCCTGAAACAGGTGATGCTTTTAGGGTTATTTTGGGAGATTTTGTCTCAACGGAGGATGGAACCGGAATTGTACATATAGCGCCTTCATTTGGAGCGGATGACATGCGGGTGGCGAGAGAAAATGGCATTGGTGCATTGACTTTGGTGGATCCGCAGGGGAAATTTACAGATGAAGCCGGTGAATTTTCAGGTCGATATGTCAAGGACTACAAAGATGAGGGTGATGCTTACAAAAATGTCGATGTTGACATCAGCATTTTATTAAAAACTGAGGGTAAAGCCTTCAATGTTCAAAAATATGAACACAATTATCCGCATTGTTGGAGGACAGATAAGCCCATATTATACTACCCACTTGACTCTTGGTTTGTGAAAGCATCCTCCATGAAGGAAAGGATGAGCGAACTCAACAAAACTATCAATTGGAAGCCGGCGAGTACCGGAACAGGGAGATTTGGCGTGTGGTTGGATAATTTGCAAGATTGGAATTTGTCCAGATCAAGGTTTTGGGGCATCCCCTTGCCTATTTGGAGAAATGAAGATGGTAGTGAGGAGATTTGTATCGGTTCTATGGAGCAATTGAGCGTTGAAATAGCGAAGGCCAACAGCATTTTAGGTTTAAGCCAGGAAGGTCCGGGAGATTTACACCGCCCATATATTGACGATGTTATTTTGGTGGATAGCAACGGGCAGGCGATGAAGCGGGAGAGTGATTTGATAGATGTGTGGTTTGATTCCGGTGCGATGCCATATGCGCAGTGGCATTTTCCATTTGAGAATGAGGAGAATTTTAAAAATAATTTCCCGGCGGATTTTATAGCTGAGGGAGTGGATCAGACGAGGGGTTGGTTTTATACCCTTCATGCGATCGCGACGATGGTTTTTGACAGTGTGGCATTCAAAAATGTGGTGTCTAATGGACTGGTTTTGGATAAAAATGGTCAGAAAATGTCAAAATCGAAGGGAAACACCGTTGATCCTTTCGAAACGATCAAAACGCACGGCGCTGACGCCACTCGTTGGTATATGATAACGAATGCGCAGCCTTGGGACAATTTGAAATTTGATACTGCGGGGATTGAAGAGGTAAAAAGGAAGTTTTTCGGGACACTTTATAATACCTATTCCTTCTTTGCACTTTATGCGAATATTGATAAATTTAAATATAACGAAGCGCAAATTCCGCTGGCGCAAAGGCCTGAGATAGATCGCTGGATTATCTCTGCTTTGAATACCTTAATCTTGGAAGTCGAGCAAGCTTATTCGAATTATGAGCCAACGCAGGCGGGCAGGTTGATAGACAGGTTTGTAGACGAGCAGTTGAGCAATTGGTATGTGAGATTATGTCGCAGGAGATTTTGGCGAGGGGAATATAATGAGGATAAGATCGCAGCCTATCAGACTTTGTATGATTGCATGATTGCAATAAGTAAACTGATGGCGCCTATTTCGCCATTTTTTGCGGACTGGTTGTACAATAATTTGAATAACATAACTGAAAAGGAAGGTCACAGTTCAGTGCACCTGAGTTTTTATCCGGATGTTGACAGAGCAGCCATCGACAAGGGCTTGGAGGAGCGGATGGATTATGCACAGCGGATTAGTTCACTTGTTTTGTCTCTGCGTAAAAAGCAGCAGATACGCGTAAGGCAGCCATTGCAGAAAATATTGCTGCCGATTTTAGATGAGTCCTTCATTGGGCAAGTAGATATGGTTAAAGATCTGATTTTGTCGGAAGTAAATATTAAAGAAATAGAATATTTAACTGAAGATTCCGGCGTCATCAAGAAATCCATCAAGCCCAATTTCAAAACATTGGGTAAAAAGTTGGGCAAGGATATGAAGGCAGCTTCAGAAATGATCAACTCCTTCACTCAGGTGGAAATTAATGCCATGGAGAAGAACGGGCAGTTGGAACTGGAAGTGGCGGGGAATCGATATATTCTAGAGGCTGAGGATATTGTAATCAGTTCGGAGGATATTCCGGGTTGGTTGGTTTCATCTGATAAGGATATAACTGTCGCTTTGGACATTACAATCACTGATGCCTTAAAGGCTGAGGGCATGGCAAGGGAATTGGTCAATAGAGTGCAGAATATCAGAAAAAATAAGGGTTTCAATGTTACGGATAGGATAATTGTGACTATTGAAGATCATGAGGAAGTGGAGAAAGCTTTGGGACTTTTCAAAGAGTATATTTCGGCGGAGATTCTAGCCGACAGTATAGCCATGATCGCTTCTATTAATGGGGGCGAGAGCGTGGAATTATTGGAGGGCGAGGAGGTAATGATGTTGGTGGAAAGGGTGTAATTCCATTGAGCTGAGGCACATTTACAAAACTTGCTTGTAGGGCACATTTAAAAAATTGAGCCAGCAGTGTTAGCAGTAGGGTTGTAAGGTACATTTTAAAAACTTGCGCCGGCAGAAAATATTCGATGGAGAGGAAGCACAAGTTGCAAACTTGCGCCGGCATTTCATCTTTTAACTCAGAAAATATTTGTATAAATAAAAAGGCAGCCAAGGAAAAATCCCGGCTGCCTTTTTAAATTTACGCTACAATTATTTCAATTCGAAAGTGGTTTTACCACTCAAATAACCTTTGTTATATACTTCGATGTTATAGGTTCCGCTAGCGAACCCATCTTCACTTTCATAATTGGCACAAGTATCAAGGGAATCATTTCTGTAATCAGTGCTTTTTGCCACTGTGTATCTGATTTCCTTATTCGACATATTAGCGATAGTTACTCCTCCACCTTCACTAGCTGAGGAAATAGTTTCACCGGCTGGGCTAATAATACGAATAAAGAATTGCTCTTTACCCGGATTTACAATGTTGTTATCCATGGCTGTAAAGCAAATTTCTAGCATATCTATGCTTTTCGCTTTCGACTTACTAACTTCTTTACCGCTTTTTTTCACCATGATACCTTTCACAGATATGTTGGTAGTTTTGATCACAGAAGCCATGCTGACCTTGCTGCTGAGTTTTTCTCTTTCTTCCGCTAAAGTTAGGTTCTCAGAAGTCAATTTCTCTTCCATCAGCTTGGTATTCTCTCTTACAACTTGGAGAGTGTCTTTAAGTCCGGTTGATGTAATCTGCAAAGAATCATTCTGTGCTTTCAATTGATTTATTTCAGAAACATAGCTGTCCATATTTGCTTTCAACTCTCTCAACTGTCTTCTAGCCTGATCTAATTCTCCTTTTGATCGGATAAGCGTAGAAATCTCATCTTTTTGTTTGGTCAGCTCCATTTTTTGAGCTTCGATTCTATTATTTAGATCTACATTATCACTCTTCATGGCCTCCAATTCTGCGATAGCTGTAGAATATTCCTCCTCAAGTTCATCTTTAAATTTGGTGGTTTCATCAAGAGATACTTTTGTCTCTTCCAATTCACCGGATACCACACTTCTATTTACGGCTAACCAAATTAATGCTGCCAATAATAATATTATTGCTACTACAGCGATTCTCAATAATTTTTTATCAGAATTTGATGCTTTCATTCTTCTATATAAGTTTATTAAATGTTTAAAAAAAAATTAGTCAAAAATTCCATAATACACAATTCTTTCTCTAGGACAGCGATTCAAGGAATCCTTTTTTCTGACTAGAAAATGCCAATGTAGTATTAAGAAATAAATCTTTAGAAACCTTTTAACTTGAATAACCCTACATAAAGTTATAAAATTTATCTAATTCAAGCTAAAAACACACCTTTTTTAAAAAAAAATAAAAAATTTTTATGGAATTTCTCACTTTTTGCGTCTATATATAAACGACAAAATTATAAATTATGATACCCGGACCAATTACAAACTATTTATTTCTGGATATTGAGACTGTTAGCAGTTCAAAAACCTTCTCCGACCTCAGTAATTCAATGCAGCAATTTTGGGCGAAAAAAGCTCAAACACTCAGTAAATATGAAGACTCTCACCATAGTGATTATAATGAAATTATGTATTCTTCTAAGGCAGGGATTTTTGCTGAATTCAGTAAGATTGTTTGCATATCCATCGGCGCATTTTTTAGAAAGGATGGAGAATTACATTTCAAGGTAAAATCTTTCAAAAATAACGATGAAGCCGATTTGATCGCAGAATTTTTTCAGCTCATGGAGGAAAAATACAGCGACAATGAAGTGATACTTTGTGGTCATAATATCAGAGAGTTTGATATTCCCTTTATTTGCCGGCGGGCTCTTGTAAATAGGAAAAGAATTCCTGAATTATTCAACTTTATGGGAAAGAAACCCTGGGAAATCACCAAAGTGATAGATACGATGGAAATTTGGAAATTCGGGGATTACAAGAATTTTACCTCTCTGGATTTAATGGCCCATCTTTTGCAAATTCCTTCTCCTAAAAATGATTTGTCAGGCGAGAAAGTCGGTCAAGCTTACTGGGAGGAAAACAGATTAGAGGATATTGTGAAATATTGCGAAAAGGATGTCATCACTGTCGGCAGATTGATTCAACGGATTTTGGATGAAGAAATCATTGACGATACTAAAATCATTTATATAAAAGACAAGAAAACTCAAAAGGAAAATCTCAGGGAAAATGATTTTCAAATATTTGAAGAAGTGACCAACCATTATCATATGACTGAAAACGACAACTCATAACACCTTAATTTTAATAAATACCATTACACACGATTCATAATTGCTTATTTTTTTATATCTTCGAATTATCCCTATTTCTTAATTAATAAAAATAAATAAATTATGAAACGTATTATTATTTTAATGATTTTGCTCTCAGGCACTGTATTGGCTGAGCTCAAAAGTCAGGATTTTAAAAATTTTATTTCCTGTAAGGTAGACTCTACTGAATTTACGGCTGAGGCACGGCGGCTTCAACTTCCCATTTCCGGATTTAACTATTTGGCATTCGCCGCCTTTAAAGTCAATCCGGATGTACAAGTTTGGCTGCGATTTTACTACTATTATGATGAGCTGAAGCCCGGCACCTATCAAATTGTTTCTGAAGAAGATATTGCTCAAAACAGTAAGAGAAGCTCCGATAAAAACATGGTGTGGGTGATGGTGGATTACACGGAGGAAACCGGCAAACTGGGTCATGGCTTTCACGATGGGGAATCCTTATCAGGAACTGTTACCGTTACAGAAGTTACTGATTCATCGATTGAGGGGCATTTTGAGGCTACTTTGAATGGTGTTTATTATAAAAAGCGAGGTATGGCTACTATTTCGGGAAGAGGTTTGGAAGCCAATATTAAAAGAAAGATTATGACCAATGCCGGCGGTGGAATGATCGCTCACTCAGATCCTCATCATCACCCGGATACTAAAAAAATGAAGGACACAGATACGATAATTTTAAGCGAGGGTAAATTCTCGATAGATTGGAAGAAGACAGATCCTGATTCTGAAAAATAGCTTTTAGAAAATACTCTAAATTAAAAAGAGCAGCTATCTATTGAAAGCTGCTCTTTTTATTTAAGACAAAATTATTCCTTTACCTGATTATAATCATAAGTTTCCGGGGCGTTTCCTCCGGACTTGGCAATAAAGTAATATTTAGCGCGATAGAACAACCAGTACATCGCAGGAATAACAATTAGCGTTAAAAAAGTTGCAAAAGTTAAACCATAAATCACAGTCCAAGCCATTGAACTCCAGAAATCCGCAGATTCCCCGCCAATAAAGATATCCGGATCCAAGTTGTTGACCAAGCCAAAGAAATCAAAATTAAAACCAATAGCCAGAGGAATCAATCCTAAAACTGTGGTAATGGCTGTAAGTAACACCGGTCTTAACCTGGTTGCACCTGCTTCGATGATGGAATCCTTGACCAAATGGTAGGGCAAGGTTCCATCAGGCAAACCCAATTCTTCCCGCTTTCGTTTTATCGTTAAGTTAGTATAGTCAATCAATACAATGGCATTATTTACGACGACACCCGCCAAGGAAATAATCCCCACCCCTGTCATTACAATAACAATGTCTGCTCCCGTGATGGCAAGTCCAAGAAACACCCCAATTGTACTGAATAGAACTGATAGCATGATGATAAATGGTGAAATGACCGAGTTAAACTGAGCTACTATAATCAAGAAAATCGCAAACAAAGCAATTAACATCGCCATACTCAAAAATGCCGTAGCCTCCGCTTGCTCCTCCTGCTCTCCCGTAAAAGTATAGCTAAAACCTTCCGGAAGTGGATATTCCTCCATTTCTATCTTTAATTCTTCTATAATCTCATTGGCATTAAAACCATCCAAAACATTCGAGAAAATAGTGATCATCCTTTGCTGGTCCTTTCTCTTAACAGAACTGAAACTGGAGGTATATTCCAAGTCGGAAACAGCAGAAATTGGAACCTGCGAAAACTTACCTGTTGCCGGATCCCTGAATGTAATCAACTGATTCATCACATCCGTCACATCCTCCGTGTATCGATCTTGTAATCTTACGAAAACCGGATAGTCATCCTCTCCAAGTTTATATTGGCTAATTTCCTTTCCATAAATCGAAGTTCTTACCGCATCAGCAATCGCAAATGTTGATAAGCCATACTTTCTTGCAGATTCTCTGTCAACCTTGACGAGCAATTCCGGCTTCCCGATTTGAACATCTGCTTGCAATTCCTCAATTCCCGGAATATTTAACCTTTTCAAGTAAGCAACCAAATCCTCTGAGAGTACGGCCAATTCATTCAAATCATCACCGGTAACTTCAATATTGATAGGCTTTCCCGTTGGAGGTCCGTCTGAATTTTTATCTACAATAATCTTCACCCCGGGATATCCTTTCAAACTTGTTCTTATGGTATCCATCAAATCCCATGTCGAAACTCCATCTCTTTCAGAAAAAGGAACGAATGAAACGGTAATCCTTCCCTTATTGGGTGTAGCACCCGGTTCAGGCGGACCACTCGGATCCGAAGTATTTTCTCCTATTTGGCTCAAAATAGACTCTACGACAGTGCCATATTCACTCATCAAACCTATAATTTTCTCTTCCAGAGAGAGCATTATTTTATCTGTCTTTTCTATGTCGGTGCCCATTGGCAATTCTACGAAAGCATTAACATAAGTCGGTTCTGTGTCAGGGAAAAACACCACCTTAGGAGATTTGATTCCTATCAAAGCAATGGCTAAAAACAATAGCACAAAAGTTCCTCCAAAAATATAAATAGAATTATATTTTTTCAAAACACCTTTTACGAAATTAAAATAAAAATGCTCTAGCTTCGGAAGAAAAGTATTTTGAAATCCAAAAGCCCATGGTCTTAATATAAAAACATTCAGCAAGGTGATAAATGCTGCAATCCCCATAAGATTCCGTAAGGCCGGAAATCCTACCAAATGAGCAAGTAGTCCAATACCTATTATTATCCCGGCAATTTTCATACCTTTCACCTTTTTCTGCCATCTCCCCGCCGCTGTCTCTGCGCGTTCATCAACTTTCAGAAAAGCAGCTGTTAAAACGGGATTGATTACCAGTGCCACCAACAATGAAGAGGTTAAAACAGCTATCAATGTAATAGGAAGATATTTCATAAAGCTTCCCATCAAGCCGGGCCAGAAAGCCAGGGGTAAAAATGCTGCTAACGTAGTGGCGGTGGAAGCAATAATCGGAACCGCTACCTCGCCCGCTCCAAACTTTGCAGACTGCCAGGTACTGTAGCCCTCCTGCCTATACCTATAAATATTTTCAACAATAACGATACCATTATCAACCAACATTCCCAGTGCCAAAATCAATCCGAAAAGTACCACCATATTTAGGGTAATACCCGCTAAATTTAGCATTAAAATACCTAATAACATGGACAATGGGATGGCTATACCCACGAACATCGCATTTCGTATACCCAGGAAAAATAAGAGAACTAAAACCACCAAAATCACACCTGAAATAATTGAATTCTCCAGGTTGCTGACCTCTCTTCGAGTATTTACAGACTGATCGTTGAAAACCGAAACTTTCAGGTCCGCAGGGAAGATATTTGTCTGTGCATATTGCAATATTTCCTTAATCTTATCAGAGGCTGACAAAAGGTTTTCTCCCGATCTCTTTATAACATCAACAGAAACTACCGGCAACAAATCCGACCTCGAAATACTGGTTCGATCCATATATCCGAAACTCACATCAGCGATATCTTTCAGGTGAATAGGATTGTTATTTTCGCTTTTGACAATCATATTTGCCAATTGATCAGCGTCAGCAAACTCCCCTTCGACCCTCACCGCTCTTCTGAAATCATCATTGACAAGCTCGCCACCTGACATGGTAAGGTTTTCAGAATTTACAGCATTCTCAATATCCGCAAAGGTCACTTTAAGCGATTGCATCTTGAAAGGATCTACCATTATTTTCATTTCTCTATCAAGCGATCCTTTGATCTCTGCCCCGGATATTTCGGTCAACTTTTCGATCTCATCCTCCAAATATTCCGCATAACCTTTCAATTCATCATTGGTGTAATCTCCACTCAGGTTGATTGTCAAAATAGGTAGCTCTGCCAAATTAATATCCATAACCAAAGGATCTGAGGGCAAATCATTGGGCAGATCTGTCATTGATCTATCGACCGCATCCTTAACCTTTCTCGAGGCAAAATCAATATCTATATTGGTATCGAATTCCACTACGATGCTTGAAAAATCCTGTACAGAAGTAGAAGTAACCTTTTTAACTTCCGAAATAGTAGAAATTTCCTTTTCCAAGGGCCTTGTCACCAAATTTTCAATATCCACTGCCGAATTGCCGGGGTATGGAGTATTGACGAAGATTGTAGGAAAAGACACCTCCGGAAACTGTTCCTTTGGCATGGCATCATAAGCCCAGTAGCCGAAGAGAAATATCATAATTGTTAAGAGGAATACACTGGTTCCATTGTCAACCGAAAGGCTGGACAAGCCAAACTCCCGTAAACCTTTTTTGTCTTTAATATCTTTATCTACGTTTTCCATATATTTATTTTGTAGCTGTGTTAGGTGAATCAGAAGGAGATTCATACAATTGATCCGCATCTGAATCTGTGATAATGGAAAGTAATGTACCATCAACCAAGCCTCGCGCGCCATCCCTCACTACCAATTCACCTGGCTTGATGCCATCTTCAACTACCACCCTATTATTAAAACTCTGACCTGTTTTAACATATTTTTTGGTTGCTGTTGGATGCTCACCTTCCTTAGATACAGCCATAACGTATTCCCTTCCGCTAATTTCCTGTTGGACTAATGGGAGAGGCAGTACAATTACATCTTCCAAAACATAATCATTTATGCTAATTTTAACCAACATATTGGGTTTGATCAGATTGTTTTTATCCGGTTGGATTTTAGCTTCGATTTTAAAAGTTCTGTTAGCCGGGTTTATTACCGAGCCTATTAGACTTATTGTAGCCTGCTGTGTTTGGTTTATCGCCGGAAATTCAATACTGACCTTGTCTCCTAATCGAATAGTATTCAAATAAGATTCAGGCATATCGGCCACTATTTTAAGGTTTCTGTTACTGACAATACTCACAATTGGTATTCCCGGAGAGGCAAATTCACCTTCTTTCATATTCAATTCTGAAACAACACCGGATTTTGGGGCATAAATGGTAGATTTAGCCAAATTGGTGTTTATTGTTTCAATATTTCTTTCTAATCTTTCGACATTTGTCTTGGATTCCAAAAATTGAACTTCACTGCCAATTCTATCTTTCCACAAAGCTTCTTGCCTTTGAAAAACATCACGGGCAAGTGTCAGTTGGGTCTCAATTTCAGCTTTTTGGGACAATAAACTTTGATTATCTAATCTCGCAATTATTTGTCCTGCAGAAACATTCTGTCCTTCAGTTACAAATAATCTGTTGATCCGACCACCCATTTCTGCTGAAGCGATTACCTCATCCTGTGAGATGACAGTTCCTTGCAAATTAACAAAGTGCTCAAAATTTTTAACCTCTGCTGTATCCACCGTGACAGTGGTTAACTCTATCTTTTTACCCTCTTTATTTTCAAGGAGAATGGTCAACTCATCTATTTCCTTTTCAATGGCTCTTTGCTCTGTTTTCTTGGTGTTGATTAAATTTTTCAACTCAGCAGCGTCCATTTCAGTGTTGTCCTGCGGGGCAGAGCAGGAAACAAGGAATGTTAAAAAAATTATACCAAGGAATAATAGGTTTTTCATATATAATTAGTTTTGACTATCTATTTAATTGATTATTAAGCTTTATTACCTGATTTCACCCAATGCAGTTTTGAGATCTGTGATTGCTATCACCAAGTCATATAAACTATTAATGTATTGAGATTGAGAATTGTAGAGATCTTGTTCAGTTTGACTCAATTCAATGCTTGATCCCACACCCTCCCGGTATTTCCTTTGGGCAGTGTCATAAATTCTTTGGGCCAGTTCGACTGAACTTTCGTTCAATAAAACTTGATTTCGCGTATTAGCCACCTGGATTTTAGCATTGGCGACCTGTATCTCTACTGCTCTTTCAAATTGATATTTTTGAAGACTAGCTTTTTCTAATTCGATTTTTGCTCTTTGAATTTTAGCATTTCTATCCAAGCCATCAAATATGGGTACATTAAGATTCACTCCTACAAAAGTTGCGGGAAACCAACCCAGTTCTTCGTTATCGAATAGCTTATTTCTTCCTAAGGTAGTTTGATGCGTTGCATTGGCTGTAAGGACAGGGAGATATCCGGCTCTCAAAACACTTACATTCACCTCATTTAACTCTACGCCCTTTTCTATGACAGCATATTGAGGTAAATTGGAAAAATTAATTGGGTCATTCACATCAACTTTGATCGTTTTGCTCTCAGCTGTTAATTCATCAAGATCGTCAGACAATTCTATTTCATCTCTTATTGGGAAGCCCATTTGAAACTTCAAAAGATTCTTCGTTAATGTTTCCTGAGACTGAAGGAGAATGATTTGATTCTGCAAAGTCTGAAAACTGAGTTGAAGTCTGTCTACGTCTAACTGTTCTACAAATCCTGCCTCTAGATTCCTTTTTACATCCTGCAATGATTTTTCTAAAACTGCAAGATTCTTTTCGGCAAAACTGATATTTTCCTGTACTATTAATGTAGACATATAGGCTTTAGTCACATTGGACAAAATCGTATCGATAGCAACGTCAACTTGCTTTAGAGTTAATTCTCTATACAATTTCTGAGCTTTCAATCCTTTGAAAAATGACCCGCTAAAAAGCAAGGCATTGGCATCTAAGCCCGCAGAAACGTTGTGGGTAGTACCAAAAGCCAATGGAATAAATGTACCGGGAGGCCCCCCGGCGAATTCTGCCGGTACCAAACTCACCGGAAGTTCGATATATCTGGTTACAGCTGCTCTTCCTGAAATGGTAGGCGTGCCACTTGCCCAGTATTCGGAAATTTGTGCATCGGCGTCTTCCAGACCAAGCTGAGCCAATTTCATAGCTTCCGTATTTTTCAAGGCATATTCCTTAGCTTGCTCTAGGGAAAATACATTCTGGCCGTAACTAAAATGCACGAACCCCAATAGTAAAATTCCAATTGTGATAAAAATTTTCATAGCTTAAATGTTATTATTTTTTATGCTCTCTACCAGATGACCGTATCTTTTTTCAAATATTTTAATTCCTTCAAAAGTTAAAATTCCATGCATATGATAAGAAAGCAATTGTAGATAAACATTGGATCGTTTAAAACCTTGATCTTCAAAGAAATCATTTTCGATGACCCCATTTACCATACTTATATATAGCTTTACTATTATTTTGTCCTTAATATCAGCCCTATAAAGCCCGGAACTCTTTCCTCGCTCTAGATTATTTGTAAGTGTGGTGGTAATTGATTGAGTTTTCATTTCATTCATTGCCTCCCACATCGGTCCATAATATTTTCTTAAATCGAACATCACCTTATCGGAAATATTATCGAGGACTACTACTAAGCGCTTCGCAATGTTGATCATTTCTTCGATAGCATCCTCTGAAAATGTTTCCTCACATCTAATTATCTCATCCTGACAATGCGCGTAGGCCATAATACAATCTCCAACGAGATCGTCCTTCGATTCGTAATACTGGTATATCGTTTTCTTCGAAATTCCTAATGCCGTGCTTATATCATCCATCGAAACTGAACGAATACCATATTTCATAAACAATTCTGTCGCTTTCTGTCTTATTATCTCTTTCACATTTTCATTTTCGTGTCACAAATTTAATAGCTATAAACTTAAGAAACTATTAAATGTTGTAAAGTTTCCACGAAATGTTTTATTTTTCTGCCAAAGTTTTATACCAATCGACGAAATATATGTTATAATCGTTATAAAAAAGTGATAATTAATTTCATATGATACAATCTTCTAATATAAAAATGAGTTTTGCCCTCCTACTATTCAGCCTCCTCTTTATCGGATGTGGCAGTGAAAGCAACTCGGAAAACTCCAACGATAATACCGAGATCAGCCCTTTGGATAGAGGAAAGAAAATATATCGCAAGTTCTGCATACAATGTCATGGCTATGATGGAACTTTGATGGCCAGTGGGTCAAAAAATTTGAAGGAATCTACCCTCAATTCTGAAGCGCGTATTAGTTTTATTAAAACAGGCAAAGGTGCCATGATTTCTTATGAAGGGATTCTGACAGAGGAAGAGATAAAACTGGTTAGCGATTATGTCGAAACTTTTCAAAAATAGCCAATGAAAAAAAGAGTTTACTGTGGTCTGATGTCAGGCAGTTCATTGGATGGATTGGATATTGCAGTGGTGAAATTCTATTATTCGGATAAAAATGTGGTTGAAAAATATAAACTTTTATATTCCAATACAATTCCATTTTCAGAAGATCTCAAAAACAAACTTTCCGGAGCAATTGATCTAAAAGTGAAGGACTTCCTTCACCTTGAAAATATTTTCAGTAGGTGGTGCGGCTTGGTGATTAAAACTTTGCCTCCTAAAATTTATAAGAAAATAGATAAAATAGCCACCCATGGTCATACCATCCTACATCATCCCGAAATAAATTTAAGCTACCAATTATGCAACGGCTGGGAATTAGCGAAAACTGCCCAAAAATCAGTCATCTATGATTTTCGAAGAAATGATATTGCTAATAATGGTCAGGGAGCTCCTTTGGCACCACTCGTAGAGAAATATTTATTTCCTGAACACAAGATTTTCCTTAATCTGGGTGGGATAGCGAATATTTCCATCCATAATGGAGAGGAGATTATTGCCTATGACATCTGCCCTTTCAATCAAGTACTGAATGCTTTAGCAGAGACACAAGGCTTGGAGTATGATAAAGGTGGCGAAATCGCTGAAAAAGGAAATTTTATCCCTGAACTGGCTGAAAAATTGAATCAGCATGAGTTTTTTACACTGTCACCACCAAAATCATTGGATAACAATTGGATCAAAAATCAGTTTTTGCCGGATATTATGAATTTTGAAGCGAATATTGAAGACAAATTGCATACGCTTACCCATTGGATGGCCTCTCAAATTTTTGGCGAAATAGGGAAATATCCCGCTATTGCAGCTAAAAATAAAATAGTCATAACAGGTGGTGGATATTGGAATACCTATTTTATTAAAATCCTAAACGCTAAATTAAACAAGCCTGAATTTCAGGGCATCAAGCAAATGGACAATACCATTATTGACAGTAAAGAGGCTATTTTAATGGCACTACTGGGACATTTAAGAGATAATAAAATACCCAATTCTTTAGCAATGGTTACAGGTGCAGAAATGGATACAATAAATGGGATTAAGATTCCTTACAGCCTAAAAAACAAGGGTTAATTGTCATTTTTTGCTAATTATTTCAACATTTAATTAGAAAACGTGACCCAAAAGACAACATTTAAAATCATAAATAACTAGTAGTCATTATTATTAATTTGAGCGATGACGTCGCGTAATAAATAGAAGAAGGACGTTGGATGCCTGTGGCATATTTTTTTAACCACAAAGTACACGAAGCGCAGATCGATAGTGGATGTTTTCTCGGTCATTGGACTTCGGCAGCATGGTACTTATTTAAATTC
>CALCSX010000383.1 GCA_937894165.1 uncultured Saprospiraceae bacterium
CATGGTTAAAGAATCTTAAGATATGAAAAAGATAAGCATTTCAGAAAAATTGGATCAGATCAATGATTATTGGGACCCGAAAATAGTAGCTGAGCTCAATGGTCAGGAGGTTCGGTTGGCCAAATTGAAGGGGGAATTTGTGTGGCATAAACACGATGAAGAGGACGAGTTGTTTTTTGTCCTCAAAGGCTTGCTAACAATGGAATTTAGAGATAAAAGTGTGGTGGTGGGTGAAAATGAGATGATTTTGGTGCCGAGAGGGGTGGAGCACAGGCCTGTGGCTGCTGAGGAGGTTTCGGTCTTGTTATTTGAACCGGCATCGACCAAAAATACGGGAGATCAGGTGGAAAGTGAATTGCGGAGGGAGCGGTTGGATAGGATTTAGAGAGTACCGAGAGTGGATGCAATCTACTAGGGTAATGAAGACATAATTGAACCATTAAGGCATTAAGATACATTAAGGTTTTCCATTAAGGTTCCTCTTATCATAAGGTAGGCCCCTAGGGCATTGAACTATGTTTTGAGAGAATAACTTTGTCAGAGCTTATTAAATGATTTAGATCTAAGAGGGCACATTTACAATCTTGCGCCAGCAATGGAAATCCAATAAACCGATTAATTCTCGATTCTGACAATTGGAAGAGAAAGAGGAGTTTTTTATCTTTACAAAAAAGCCCTGAATGGGGCGCAATATCAAAGCTCGGGGTATAGCCCCGAGAAAATGTATTAGATTAAATGGTTTTGGCGGGATTTTTTGCCCGAAGGATGCAAAAATCATGACAAAACATGAAATTTCATGTTAATAAACATAACGAGATTTAAGATGAAAATAAAGCCAATAAAAAACGAAGCAGATTATCAAAAATCTCTTGAACGATTGGAGATGATATTTGACGCGAAAAGAGGAACTGAAGAGGGAGATGAATTGGAGATTCTATCGATTATAATTGACAATTATGAAAGTGAAAACTTCCCGATTGATATGCCGGACCCTATTTCTGCGATTAGTTTTAGAATGGAGCAAATGGGATTAAAACAGAAGGATTTGGTTGAGATGATTGGTTTCAAAAGCCGGGTCAGCGAAATAATGAACAGAAAGCGGAAACTGACATTAGAAATGATTAGAAAATTGAATCAGCAATTAAATATCCCAACTGAAATTTTAATTCAAGAATATTGAGCAGTTTAAAGATATTGTTCAACTCCTTCCGGAGTTGGAGATTCTGTTTGGAGTAACCCCGAGTTGCAGCCGTTCCGGCTTTACCCGGGGTTATTCACATTGGCACTCCTACGGAGTTGATCCTCAACAAATTAATATAGTGATTACGTTTTAAATACTAAATAAATTCCGATGTAATTTAATGTGAAGTATCAATCTAGAAAATTTATTTAATCCATTATAGTTGTATTTTCTTTAAAATATCGAACATACACCGGATGGAGTAAAATGTCAATAACCCGGGGTGAAACCCCGGGAAAATCAACAAAAGACTGAGGTTTTGTCATGATTTTTGCCCGAAGGAAGTAAAAATCATGACAAAACCGGATTTTAATCTACCTCTAGATCTATTTTGACTTAAACTCTAAAAAATGGCTTTACCACTTCCCCCCGGCCTAGCGCTGTGAAGGGCTTGGTACTGAGATTAATAAGATTAATTTTCTAAAAATAGACTTTTTACATTTAAATTAATAGAGATTTAGGCATCTCAGTACCGAGTGATTAACGAGCCCGGAACATAGCGCCCCGAGCTTTAATTATAAAGTCTTTGTAAGAAAAGCACAATTACTCCTTTACCAGACTTTATCTACTAAGAACTCGCTCGGGGAGGCCCCCAACAACCATTTAACCCATATTGCTGTGTTCCTTTATGATCTCCTGCTTTGCCCCGGGAAAATGTACATCCATCTGTGGGTATGGTATGCCGATGCCTGCCTTGTCGAAATCTTTTTTGATCTGCTCCCATAGGTAAAAGTTGACGTCCCAGAAATCCGCTGTGGTAGTCCAGCCGCGCGCCCACAAATTCACAGCCGAGTCTCCATGCCCCGTCACATACACTTCGAAGGGCTTGTCTTTCATGATTTCAGGTTTATTTTCCATCAGATTCATCACTATTTGCCTTGCCTGATCGATATCATCATCGTATCCAATGCCCAACTTGATATCCAAGCGACGCATGCCGATAGCAGAGTAATTGACGATAGCGTTTGACATCACAGCTCCGTTAGGAACCACTATTTTCTTGCCGTCAGGTGTATGCAGCTCCGTGTGAAATATCTGAATTCCCTTCACGGTGCCTTCGCGCCCTCCCACTTCGACAAATTGATCGACTTCGTAGGGTCTCAAAGTTAAAAGCAAAATGCCACTTGCAAAATGCCCGAGTGTTCCCTGCAATGCCAGCCCTACAGCAAAGGCTAATGCCGAAAAAATGGCTATAAAACTGGTGGTTTCGATGCCGAATGTGCCGGCCACGCTTATTAAAAGTAATACTTTCAGACCGACATTGACCAATGAAACGAGGAAGGGCTGAAGCATTAAATCAACCTCTCGGCGCTTTAATGATTTCCTGAAAATTCCGGTGATCCAGGCGATGATCCATAATCCAATGACAAGTGTCAGAACGGCCATCACTACTTTCGGTGCGTAGATTTTCACAATGTCAACGAAGTCTTGAAGAGTAAAATTCATGGTTTTATATTATTTTTGTGTTAGATGATAAATTCTGTCTTGGCGAAAGCCCAAAAATTTTGCGCTTATCAGGAACGATCTCACGAGGAGGTGCGTACCAAGCTGCTTCAATGGCAGGTCTATGGTGATGAGCTGGAGGAAATTTTATATCAATTAATTGCAGATGGATTTCTCAATGAAGGGAGATTCGCATCTGTCTATACCCGCAGTAAATTTAACCAAAAAGGTTGGGGTCGAATCAAAATCAAAAACGCTCTTAAGCTCAAAGGTGTCACACCTAAATGTATCGAAATCTCCTTAGATGAAATCGATCCTGTGATATACAAGAAAAAATTGTGGCAATTGTTCGAAAAAAAGGCGGCTGAGGTGGATTTAAATGATTTTGCTGAAAAAACCAAGGTGATCCGTTATTTGCAGAATAAGGGCTATGAATTGGATTTGATAATGGAGGTGGTTAATAATGGTTAATGGTTAATTGTTAATTGGTGGGTATGAAGCGATAAATTGGTAAAAAGTTTAGAGGGTTTAGAGGGTTTAGAGCGTTTAGAGGGTTTAGTTGGATCAAATAATAAACAACACAGGTGCTAAACAGTGAAGCGATAAACGGCGAAGCCAAGATAAACTGGTAAAAGTTTAGAGGGTTTAGAGGAATGCTCCACTAAACAAAAGTGCTAAACAGTGAAACGATAAACCTTGGATTTGTGGTCTGTTTGGGCGGTAAGGTTCTCTTTTGGACACAGGGCTTCACCCTGCAATAAGATATTGCGCCCACTTCGGGGCTTTCTGTAAAGACATTTTTCAAACTTGCGCCAGCACAGGATTATTTAGGCACATTTGCTAACTTGCGCCGGCATATATTATGAACGCGATATAAAAATTCTCGTGGTTCGAGAAATCAATTACGAATTACTAAATACGTTTTAGGTCTCTCATAGATTTCACGGATTTGGACAGAATAGCAATATGGTTTATATTCTCGTGGTCCGAGAAAATCCATTTGGCTCATTTGCAAACTTGCGCAGGCATCTAATTCAATTGTGAGTTAGAAATACAAATTATAGGTTTCAATAAATTGATTAGGATGAAATCCGCGAAATCCTACCATCCGCTTAATCCGCGATGCTGACGATTGGAAGAGAGCAAAACGGGATTGTTATTAACAAAACTTAATACAAAGCCCTCCCACGAGACTTAATGTCAAGAACATGACAAACAATCATGACTCAAACTTTGGGCATCA
>CALCSX010000384.1 GCA_937894165.1 uncultured Saprospiraceae bacterium
GATCTAGTTGCATAAGAATTGGGATTACTTACAAAAAGTATTTTACATTTTTCGGAACAATTTTTCAAACTTTGGCTAAAACGAAATCAAATCTACCACATTAACTTCTATTATTTTGTTAAATTTAAATGCGACGTTCTTTTTATCAAAAGTTTACTGAAGGCCTCAATGCTATAGGAATATCTTGCATTTATTACTCACACCAATACAATATCCAACGGGACGGGACGAAGTTTGGCTATTTAGGACATTGATGTAAAATTAAAAATTAGGAATAACAATTTTTGTTTTTCAATATATGGAATATCGAAACACTTCAGAGTATCCAGTACAACTGGATCATACAGATCAACTTGCAAAATTCAGATCTGAATTTTTTTTACCACAAATTAACAACTCGGAAACAATTTACTTTTGCGGAAATTCTCTCGGGTTACAACCTAAAGCGACACCCGCTTACCTGGAAGAGGAGCTCCGGAAATGGCAGGATCTGGCGGTGGAGGGCCATTTCAAGTCTAGAAACCCCTGGACTACCTACCAGAAACAGTTTAAAGGTCCCCTTGCTGAGCTTACGGGAGCCCTGCCCAATGAAGTGGTTGCGATGAATAGCCTCACCATAAACCTGCACCTGATGATGGTTTCGTTTTATCGGCCATCTTCAAAACGGTTCAAAATTATTACTGAAGCGGGCGGCATTATTTGCCCGGCTACCCCATCTTTCTACAGCAAGCCGCAGACTATTGAAGAGGTGGCTTTAACAGTGGTTGATAGAGTATTAGATTTAGCAGGGTTTGATATTTCATCTTTTCGATGGGGAAAAGATTAATAAACTTGTTTTTCATTTTCTGCAGCTAATTTATCCAGTTTGTTTCTGTTGACCTTTATTGAAACATTAAGTTCGTATCCGACGAGCAAAATAAAGGAATTAAATTGTGCCCACAGCATCAGTATTATTAAGGTTCCTAAGGATCCGAAGAATTTATTATAATTGGCAAAATTATTAACGTAATATCCGAATATTTCTGAAGCAAGAATGGTTAAAACAGTAGCTAGTAGAGCGCCGGGGGTAAATAATCTAAATTTATTCGCGACTGAGGATGCATATCTGTATATAAATCCCACAAGAAAATATATTAAGGCAAAAATTATTAAATATCTCAGTAGTATGACGCTTATATAAGTCACAAACTTCAAATTTAATATTTCATTTATATAATCGATCGCAAATTTGCCGACTATACCTACCACAGCAGCTAAAATCAAAAGTATTCCTGCTAAAAGTGTCATACGAATAGCAAGAAGTCTTTCCTGAAAACCGGTTCTGGTAGTAAAAGATTCATATTCTTTCTTATCGAAACTCTGTGAAATTCCAATCATCGCATTGGATGCAAAATATATGGTTAAAATAAAACCCACAGATAGTAGTGTACCTCTTGGTTGAGTGATTATATCATCAATCATTTGAAAGACAAAAGTTTCTGCTTCGTAAGGCAGAATTCCTGAAAGGTATTGTCTGATTGTTAAATTAAAGTCCGGAATCGGAAGATACGCGGTAAGGGTAAATAAAAATATTAGGAAAGGGAAAAGTGCAATTATAAATGAAAAAGCTATTGAATTGGCCCTTGTAGAGATCATATCATTAAAGCTTTCCTTATAGAGAAAACTAATAATATAATAAATGGGCACTTTTTCAAATCCCGGTATAGAAGTTTCTAATGCCCATGTTTTCCATTTGAGGTACCTCTCAGATGATTTAAAGGTGGCAATTCTTTCTTTAATTTTCTCTTTCAAAATATGGGTGAAGTTTTTTCCCTAATTCTAACGGTAAATCAACCCTTTGGTTCGTTGTTATATCTACAAAACACAATTTTACATGTCCTGCATTTAGCAACTTTGATTCTTCATTGAATATTTCAAAATGAAAAATAATATCTCTAACCGGCATTTCTTTCAAGCTCGTACGAATGGTTAAGAGGTCGTCATATTTAGCAGGACGTAAATATTTCACCTCCATTGACATCACAGGCATCATTACATTATATTCGCGCTCCATATCCTTATAGACAATCCCGATTTCCCTTAAAGCCTCAACTCTGCCCACTTCATAATAGAGAGGATAATTGCCGTAATAAACATAGCCCATTTGATCAGTTTCCCCATATCGGACTCTGATTTTAGTTTCCTTGATAAACATATATTAACCTCTTAATAAAGGGCAAGTCATACAATGTGTACCACCTCTTGCTCTTGATAATTCATTAGAAGGGATCGTTATAATTGTGTTGCTTATCTGTTCAATATCCAGTTCACCATTTTTGAATTGATTTAGGAATTCCTTCGCCTGTAAGATGGTATAACCTGCCTTTCTAAATGCATTTTCTGTTTTCGGATTTCTGTCGTAGGTAATTGCGACGCCCGGTTTGATAGTCACCAAATTGCAACCATCTGACCACTGTTCCCTTTCCTGATAGGGGGACTCACCATCACCGGCATAAATGAATTCCATATTTGAACTAATTTCCTCAAGAAAATATTCCTCTATTGAAGCATATTTCATTTCAGTCCCATTGTGTCTGTAAACAATAACATTTGAGCCTAAGCCATCATTTACTATTGGCTTAAAGGAGACAATGTGATTGTAATTAATACGTGTGAAAATAGTATCAATGTGCATGCAATAGCGCTCAGCCGGAATATTCACCTGCACAACATTTTTGACGAGACCTTTTTCAAAAACGATATCCCTTAATGATAAAATGGCATGTTGCGAAGTTCTCTCACTGCTGCCAATTACAAGATTCTCTCCATCGATGATCATTACATCACCGCCTTCCATGGAAATATATTCTCCTTTTCGAGAGGGAGGGAAAAGATCAACGGTATTCAAATTAATTACTCTCTGCTCATTTTGAAGATCTTGAAACATAGAATGGGCAAAGAAAATAAATCGCGTAAGAATATTTTCTCTATATCTCGCTTCTTTTTCAGCCTTCATTATGACTACATGATCATTGATGGTGGCAGCGATATCACGTGTGAAAATAAAATTAGGAATAGGGTCGAAATAAATAAAATCCTCTTCTGCATGATACCCGGTAATCAGGACATCTGCAAGTACGCTAGCCTCCATTTTTGTGAAGACTTCAGCACATGAAGTAGGCAATTCTTCATAACTTATTATTAAGTCGATTAATTGCTTTTTCTTCTCCTCATCCTCTTTCAAGGCTTCACAAAGGAGATCCTCAACATAAATAACATTTTCCTTTCCTAAAAACGCTCGTAACACATCTGTGAATAAATCATGTTCCTTTTGCATTTGGGGCAAGTGGACAATATCATCAAACAATAATTCTTCTGCTTTTCGCGGACTAATCCTAGCAATACCTTCATCCGGCCTATGAACCAACACTTTTTTTAATGGTTCTATCTCATCAGAAACAAAAATCTTCCTCATATATACTTTCTTAAGTTGTTGCAAAGGTAACTGAAAAAAATTAAAGCCTCGACAGGTTCAATGAATATTCATTCTTAAATTTTAATAGATATTATCAAACATGGCATCTATATAATATGAAAGCTTAATCAATTTAGAATTGAAATGTTTACTTAGGTAGATTAGTTTGGTCATTTGATCGATTAATTATTCTCGACTCGTGAAATTGTAGCGGGAATTATTATCTTTATAAACAAAAATTATATGAGCATGGATATGAAAGAATTCAAACCAAAATCGTTTTGGCAAAGACCGGAAGGCGTTGCAGGAACAATATTTTTGATTTTGGCTGTTGTAGGCGGTGGAATATTATTGTATACTGCATTGCCTTACTTGATTACTTTAGCGGCCAATGCATTATATCTGGCAGGAATGCTTATTGTTCTGGGTGCCGTACTTTATATGGTTTTCGATCCAAAAATGCGAACGCTTATCGCCTATCTCTACAAAAGTATGATGCGTTGGATTACCGGAGTTTTCGTTACCATAGATCCAATAGGTATTTTGAAAAATTATATTGATGATCTTCAAAATAATCTTTCAAAAATGGATCAGCAGATCGCTAAGTTGAGAGGAGAAATGCATCGCTTGAAGGAGATAATTTTCAACAATCAAAAGCAAATTGAAGCCAATTTAAATCTTGCTTCTAAAGCTAGAGAAACGAACAAGGATTCAATTATGATCCTTAAATCGCGAAGTGCCGGTAGATTAAAAGATTCTAATATACGATTGGAAGATTTATATAAAAAAATGGAGGTTTTGTATCGCGTACTCACAAGAATGTATAGCAATTCTGAAATTTTATTGGAGGATGTCAAAGATCAGGTGCAAGTTAAAGAGCAAGAGAGAAAAGTGATACGTACGAGCCATTCCGCCATGAGGTCAGCGATGAATATTATTGCGGGAGATAAAGATCAAAGATATATGTTCGACCAGGCACTGGAGGCCATAGCAGACGATGTCAGCAAGAAAGTAGGGGAGATGGAAAGATTCATGGAAATGAGTAGTAATTTCATGGATAGCATGGATCTTCAAAATGGCATTTTTGAAGAGGAAGGTATTAAAATGCTTGAAAAATGGGAAAGAGAAGGAGTGTCATTATTGCTTGGAGAGGAAAAGAAGCAATTGTTAGATAAAGCAAATGATGACAGTGAAGTCCTGGATCTGAATGCTCCGGTCGCTTCGCCGGTGAAAGTTGGGGAACATCGAAATCAATATGATTCTTTCTTTGATTAACGTTTTATGAGTTATTGGCTAGTCAAATCAGAACCGGAGGAATACAGTTATGCTGATCTTGAAAAGGAGACACTGGTTGAATGGACTGGTGTTAGAAATTATCAGGCTAGGAATTTTTTGAAAGAAATGAAAGAGGGTGAATATGTTTTTTTCTATCATAGCGGGAAGGAGAGAGCGATCGTGGGCTTAGCTTTGGTAGCAAAAGAATACTTTCCGGACCCAAGTTCCGAAAGCGATAGGTGGGTAGCTGTAAAATTAAAACCTAATAAGGAGTTGAAAACCCCGGTATCTTTAGAGGAGTTTAAATCGAACCCAAAATTATCAGAAAATTATCTTGTTAAGCAATCCCGCCTATCTGTAATGCCTCTCAATGATCAGGAATTTCAGGAAGTTATGCAATTAGGCGGTCTAGACATCGATATCCTGTAAACATTCTTATATCCGGGATGTTGGGAATTGAAATTAGATACAAGCCATGAAAGTAATAGACAAAGAAAAATTCTTTTCAGCTTACACTTATCAAGAATATTATGATTATCTCAATCTTCAAATAGATCAGCCTGAAAATGAAGTCAATGAAAAATATAAGGAGTATATAGTACAGAACTCCGCGAGAATGAAAAGACTCAACAGACGTATTCCCGCCAACCCTTTTTTGCAGGAAAAATTGGCAAATATTCATCAAAGGATCAATGTTTTAATCCTGACTGAGCCGTGGTGCGGCGATGCAGCTCAGAGTCTTCCAATTATTCATAGTCTTTTACCAAGCAATCCAAATTTTACAATAAGATATTTCCTTCGAGATAAGAATGAATATTTAATGAATCAATTTCTAACAAATGGGACGAAAAGCATCCCAATAGTTGCTTTTTTGGATGAAAATATGAATTTTCTTTTCAAATGGGGGCCTAGACCCATTCCCGCTCAAGCACTCTATAAAAGCTTGATTGCCAATAAAGATTTAGTTTATGATGAAATTTCATATCAATTGCATGCATGGTATGCAAAAGACAAGGGAGTCACTTTAGAGCAAGAACTATTGGATCTATTCGAAATAATGTAAAATTTACTTAGAATCATTAAAAATTAGGATTAAAAATGGTTGGAAACCACTATTTTATCTATTTTTATTGTAAATTTATTGATAAAACTATTCATTTATAGTATCCTTGAAAATTATCGAATCTAAAATTTAAATTATGAAAAATTATTTATTTCTAATTCTTGCGATGTCATTATTTACTTTTATTTCTTGTGACAAAGAAGAAGATGAAGAGATGGAAGATCCAAATGCAGAAACTATTAACCTAGATTCACCTATTGAAGCGCCGACGACACTTGAGAACATTTTTATTGACCCTGACAAAATTGATTATATAATTGATGGTCGACTTAACGTAAATGCTGCATTAACAATTATGCCGGGTGTTAGAATTCAGATGATGGCCGGTTCTGAAATTGAAGTAGGAGTAAGTGGTTCGTTGAATGCCACCGGAACTGAGGAACAACGAATTTTTATAGAGGGTGAGCAAGCATCTCAGGGTTTTTGGGATTACATAGCCTTCAACTCTAACAACCCTAATAATGCACTTCATTATTGTACAATTACACACGGTGGAGGAAGTAGCAGTTCCTTCTCAAATAGTATAGTTCTTTTAGACGATAATGCTCAAATATCTATTTCTAATTGTAATATTTCTGAAAGTGGAAATAACGGGGTTAAAATCAGATCAGAAGAGAATAAACTGAACGAATTTAGTAATAATACCATCTCAAATTGTTCACTTTATCCCGTGATTATTCAAGCCAACCATTTAGGTAATATGGAGAGTACTAACTCATTTACTGAGGGAAATGGATTTAATTTTATTCGGGTAGAAGACTCAGATATCCCGTTAAATATGACTATCCCAAGTTCAGATGGTCCTTATTTATTTAGTGGAACAATAAACATTTCTGCTGCAGTAAATATAGATCCGGGGACTATGATAGTTATGGGACCGGGAGTAAGAATAGATGTGAAATCAACCGGTAGTCTTCGGTTTAATGGAGAGACCGGGAACCGAATAAGCTTGACTGGTCAGGAAAATGCAAATGGTTATTGGGATTATCTTAGATATCAAGATTCCAATTCTCCCAATAATGTTATCGAATATACAGATATTTCTTACGGAGGGGGTACTTCAAGCTCGTTTACGAATGGAAGTGTAGTTTTAGATGGAGGTCAATTATCTATGGGCAATTCCAGTATAAAAAACTCTCAGTTTTATGGATTAAAAGTACGAGGGGGAGGAACATTTAATGATTTGGGTAATAATGTCTATGAAAATAACACGCTTGGTGATACTGATGGATTGTAAAAAGTCCTGATTTAGAAAATATTAATGAGAGACATTTAAAATAATAGATGTCTCTCATTTTTTTTCTGAAAGAATTAATAAAGGATAAATGGTGTCATTAGCAATTCTTGTAGTCCGATGTCCTTCGAAAAATCTTTGCCAGAAGCTCTTCTTTTTGCTTATTAAAACCAATAATTTCGCCTCATATTTCTCCGATACTGAATAAATCGTTTCTAAATAGGTTCCTTCGTTTACAAATTCAATTCGATTAACTGAAGGGAAAAAGGATAGAAAGTTAATTTCATTTTCCTTAGAAATAGTAACACCTTCTTCTTGATAATTAATTAAGTGGATTTTTTGATTTGTAATATCATGAATTATATTAATGATTTCAACATCATTGTTTGAAGGGAAGGTGGTAAGATCAGTGGAAACTATGATGCTTCCTGTCCTCATATATTCGAAAGTAATATAACTTGGAATTACCATAATAGGAGTTGAAATATGATTGATAATCCTTGTTGTAGTTGAACCTATCAAAAATGCTTCTAAACCTGATGCTCCCGTTCTTCCAACGATTACTAAATCAATATTTTCTTCATCACATACATTTGAAATTGCATCAATCGGACTTCCTGCCTCAAAATACGAATGCACAATAAGAGACGGATATTTTAAATGTAAATCTTCTATTAATTTATCGAAATTGGATTTGCTTTGATCAAAATATTGTTGATAAATCAAGGTCGGATCCACGGCTTCATTAAATTCAATTAGCATATCGAATGAATGCAAAAGATGTATTTCAGCATTTATAGCAATACAAAGATTCGCAGCAAAAGTCAAAGACGAATCAGAATTATTCGAAAAATCTATTGGAGCCAGTATCTTTTTCATAGGTATGAAAATTTATTAATAGTTAAATCTGCTACAATTTAATAATCTTTTTTACAATTGAATGCTCCTCACTTAATAATTGTAAATAGTAAACACCTGAAGGGTATTGGGTGAAATCTATCTTTTTTTCAGAAAGTGAGCCTAATTGAATGCTATTTATGACATGGCCATGGCTGTCGAGAATACTATATTTTAAATTATTGTGAATGGCATTTGATGAAATCATTAGGTGGTTTTCAAATGGATTTGGACTTATGCTCCAATCATATTTTTCCTTTTCTTCCAAGTTTACATTCGAAGATATAAGACAGTTATTAGTTTTAGCTTGCACTTCTAGTTTTATTTCATGTAGTAGAGGATAGAATTCGTCTCCTGGACATTCGGTGTTGCATCCGTCTCTATGACCTGCAATCCTGTCTAGAGGAGTTCCTGTTTCTTGGGGATGAATAGCTGCTCCAAAAATATCGATTGTGTCTTTTAGGACCTTCCAGGATAACAAGTCTATCAGTTTGGCTCTTGCAAGAATAGATGGAATTGTATCGGTAAAATCTCCTATGACACATACACCCATCGTATTAGTATTTTTAGAACAAAGATGGGCGCCAATAACATTATCCTGATCGATGCCTGAATCTAAAGGATCGCGACCTGCATAAAGAACGCCGAAGGGATCGATGAGATAGTTGTAACCAATATCATCCCAGCCATTGCCCTGCAAATGGTACAAATAATAGGCACGCACGACATTGACATAGTCCGCTTGACCATTATCACCTGCACTGTGATGAATTATCAAATGATTTACTTTCGAACCATTTCTACCCGGGACAGGATCCGGTAAACCTGCCCGCCATTCAGCTTGGCTAACCATAGGAGGGTGATCGCAATCAGCAGCCCTCGATCCTTCAACCGGATGGGCAATTTGGATCTGTTTCAATTTCTGAAAGATTACGCGAGCCTTATTTACCTCAGATGATTGGATAAAAACTGTTTGGGTACCTTTTTCAACAAAAAATAAATTTGAAATAAATATTTCATCATTATGCTCATTTCTTGTTACCGGATACCAATCTTGTCCATTCAAGGAGTATTGAGTTGAATTAAAATTGTCATATTCTAAAATTATATAGAATTGATTAAATTCATTCTCATTTTTTATTTCAATAGATTTTTCACGATTTTCTAAGATAATATTCTGCTCCCAAACCAAAAAATCTGTTTGTGCGTTTATATTAAAGATTGCTAATAGTATAATAAATAGAATCAAAAGTGATTTCATATAGTAATTTGTTTTATTAAAGTTTTAACGTAGAATTAAATCTATTAGTTAAAGATGGGGTAATTATTTATCCAATCCGGCAAAATAAATTTAATTTAAATCTAAGTTAAAGGTCAAAACGATTCTAATTGAATTATTTTATATATTATAATTATATTATATATAGATTTTTTATTGTATATTAGCAGGGTATTTCACAATGGCGTTAGTTTTTAAAATTCCAAGAACTTGTTTACATTAAATTTAAATCATTTTAAGTTTGTTATCGATAAAGGATTTGTTGCGGAACAGATTCTTAATCCTTTAAATTCTTTGCAGGATAAAGCAATTGAATTGGACAATGACTGGGAATTAAATTTATCTAATAATAAAATTCAAAAAATCGATTGTGAAGGAAGCCGATTTATAATTTCTTCAGAGCACACATATAATTTGAGGAAAAAGAACGGGAGAGTTATTTTGAGTGGGGTAGTGAAAGCAAAAAGTTCCGTGAAGTTACCTGTACTGCTTAATGAAAATTACTTTCCTGTTTTTGAGCTGATTGACTTGGGGTGGGAGGATTCGAGCTTGCGCTTGCTGAAGTGGATGAATATAAATCCCAAGCTTATCCTGAAAATGCAACAGCGCAAAATCATTAAAACCCTCACAGATGATATTAACAGACTCCTTAGAAGTCAATACGAAAAACTATTCAAGGAATATATAGATCCTATCTTATTCGGTTCAGTTGATTTAGATGATGATTATAATGCAAAGCTTCACTATAGTCTTGTTGGCGTAGCGATAGGTGAAATGACTTCAGTGGGTGCTGATATCATTGTAAGAGCCTTTGGTAGAGCTGTAATCAATGATTCACATTTCATAGATACGGAAGATCATACAAGATTTGATCTTAAAAGAATCGAATCTGCGTTGGATAAACCCGGAAGTTCAAAAAAAGCAAAAGCTGAGATTATATTAAATAAAAGATCCTTAGGGAAGCTATTACAACTAAATATTAATAAAATTTTGCCTCCTGAACTTGGGTTTGAAATTAGTAATATTGTACTAATGAAACTTGTCCCTCAAGTAGAGGCAGCCATCTTAATCGCAGGGAAGCAAACCGGAACATTAGAGTTCTCATTTACTCCTGAATTTGATTTTGTGAACCAAGAATTTGATATCAAAGATGTAGATATATTATCCAGACTTGATTCGATTTTTGCCAATTTCCTAGTGAATAATTTTACAAATCAAGTGATAAAAAGAGTAGAAAATCATTTTCCTATTAAAATTGGAGATGTTCTTGGCAAGGTTTCTTTAAAAGTTCGAGAGTTTTTCGAGCAATATCCATCTATGGATTTAGATCTACAGGATTTTAAATTGACAGCGGCTAATATTAGTTCAGACCAGCTAATTCTTGAATTTACCTCAGATTTGAAATTTAAAGTTTTTGGATCTCAAAAACTTCAGGAATATTAGTGTAAATAATTGTACACGTTTTTAAATTAGCATTATTGTATTATTGGTGTAGTAATACAAAAACCGCTGCACCGGCCGCAAATCCTGCCAAAGAAAGCAAGGTTATATTTTTCAGAAACCAAATAAAATTTATCTTTTCCATACCCATGGCAGTCACCCCTGCGGCGGAGCCAATAATAAGTAGACTGCCACCTGTGCCTGCGGAATAAGCGATAAAATGCCATAAATAGTCGTCCAGCGGTTCCGAATACATTCCCATGGAGGCTGCTACCAGTGGAACATTATCTATAATTGAAGAGAATAATCCTAAAGTGACTATAACTAAATCTTGATTTGGAATCGCGCCATCAAGAGCTACAGCGGCGTCTTTTAATACACCCAAGGACTCTAAAGCTCCAACTCCCAATAAAATTCCTAAAAAGAAAAGAATTGAAGGCATTTCTATCTTACTCAATGCTCTTGAAGCAGAGTATAATGTTTTTTTGCTGGCATTATAATCTTTCTCAGGTTTGATATATTCAGAGACTAACCAAACAAAACTTAGTGAAAACATCATTCCTAAATAAGGAGGGAGCCCAGTCAAAGTTTTGAATATTGGAACAAATATTATACTACCCAAACCTACCCAAAGCATCGTATTACTGCTTAATAATTTTTGCTCGGCATTCAATTTTGCTATTTCCTTTTTACTCATATAGGTGGAATGAATGTTCCCGTTAAATGGTTTGAGAAAATATGCTATTCCTACAGGAACGACCATACATACAATTGCCGGGAGAAAGAGATTATAAACCAGGCCAACTGTGCTTACTTTGTCTCCAATCCATAACATAGTTGTTGTAACATCTCCAATAGGTGACCAAACCCCTCCCGCATTAGCACATATTACGGCTATTGCAACAAACCAGATTCGTTCTATCCTGTACCTGATTAATTTTCGTAGAAGGGTTATTATTACTATAGTTGCAGCTAAATTATCTAAGACTGTAGACAAACAAAAAGCTAAAATCGCAACGATTA
>CALCSX010000385.1 GCA_937894165.1 uncultured Saprospiraceae bacterium
TTCCCGTTCATTCTTCTAAGTTCAAAATGGCTTTTCACCCTTGGGATGAACCTCTCATTCAATTATCCGAACACAATAAAAACAACTACCATTTACCTTTGGTAACACCTAGAATAGGAGAAATAGTTTATTTAAATGATACCTCACAGAAGTTTGAAGAATGGTGGAAAGGACTGAATTAAAATAGCCGGTCACCAAAAGACTATTTCTCTTTGTTACACCTAAGGAAATAATTGGCCTCAGTTTTCAAAATTATTCTAATTTTTTAAACAAATAATATTTATACCGGAGTTATAATATATCACTGTTTACATAAAAATTAAAATATATATTATGCCTTACAAAAAATTAACGGACTTGCCTGACAATGTGCAAAATGTTCTACCGAAACACGCTCAAGAAATATATATGTCCGCCTACAATAATGCTTGGGATGAATACAAAAAAGCGGAAGATCGAAATGACGACAGTTCAAGAGAAGAAACATCTCATAGTGTCGCCTGGTCGGCAGTTAAACAAAAGTATAAAAAAGGTGAATCTGACAACTGGGTAAAAAAATGAGTAACTTTCCATAAAATGGAAAAGCTACAATTGTAAATCGCTCAAACTAATAATCCAATTCTTCATAACATCCACAATTGTTAGAAGAGCGAGAACTATTTCCCTCAAAATGAACCTTTAGGAATATTTTTACTGCCTTTTATAATTATAATAATATTTACTTTTTTAACTTTGGGAATGGCAACAGCCTAAGAACGAGGCGTTTTAATTAACTGCCATCCATACTTTTAACCTAATCAAATTCATTGATTATGACTTATAAATTACTATTGCTTTTCTTGATTACCGTCAGTTGGACAAGTTTCGGACAGATAAGTATGGAATTGTACGGCGGATATGGCATAAATAATTTTCATGACAACTTGGACATTGGCAGACGTTACCGATCTGATTATACACCGGGAAATGCAGGGTTTTCCTTAGGAATCGGTGTAGATAATATTAAAGTAGAAAAGTTAAGATTGAGATTTACGCTACAATATGATAAATATGATGGAGGAATTAAGGTGAGTGACGGTTCACCGGCTGGAAGTTACACCACAAAAGCCAATATAGATAAATCACTATTTACATTTGGAATATTTCCTGTGAATTTTAAGATTTTTAAAGCTCTGGACTTCAATGCGGGATTTGAAATGTCAGGTCTTATAAATGAAAGTTTTGAAGGAACGAGAAGTGGTCATCTTTTGGGTCAGGGTGCTTGGAGCGAGGATATAAAAGATAAATACGACACATTTAGTAACGACTTTTACGTCGGTCTGAAAGGAAGATTAGCATATGGCATTAATATTGGAAAAGGTTTGTTTCTGACTCCCCAGTATCAATTTTATTTTGGATTATCCAATGAATTTATCCAATTTCCGAAAGATACCAAATCAATGAGACATTATTTTGGTATCGGAATTGAAAAGATCTTAAGCTCTCAGCAGCCTTAGATAGTAGCAGTTAAAGATTCCGGAAGCTTGCTTTTCGGGAGATCAGACTTGGAAAACATTTTCTAAGTTATACAAATGGTATCTCCCGCAGATCTAGCATATTTTCGCAGTCAGAAGCTTTCTTTCAACCCTATCATCCGCAGATCGAATCATTTTACTTGTGCTCTACTATCCACATTCTTCCGATTGGAAGAGAATGAAAATGCTTAGTAAGTAATTTACTTCAAAAGAAAAGAAGCCATAAAAAGCAACAGTGAGTGATTTGTGTGTTTTCGCAACAAATTCGAATCATCCGGAGTTGAATAAAGTACTTAAGATCATCTTTAAGTAATCAAATTAGAATTACACCGGGTATAAAAGTTCCGGTCATAGTGGATTTATGGATCAACAAAATATAGCGTATTCTATTTTAGAACTTGCCATTGTTTCAAAGGGTGATACTTTACAAAAAACCCTGCATAACTCATTGGCATTAGCAAAAGAAGCGGAGGCAAATGACTACAAACGTATCTGGTTTGCGGAACATCACAACTCGGATAGTGTAGGCAGCAGTGCTACTTCAATACTAATAGGGTATATAGCTGAAAATACCGCTACCATTAGAGTGGGTTCGGGTGGTATCATGCTTCCAAATCACTCGCCACTTATTATAGCCGAGCAGTTTGGTACCCTCGCACATCTATACCCCAATCGAATTGATTTAGGTCTGGGACGAGCTCCGGGGACAGACCAGGCTACGGCACTGGCAATACGGTCAGATTTTTTTAATGCGTCACAGTTGTTTCCCCTCGAAGTAGCAAAAATTCAGCAGTACTTTTCTTTAGAGAACAAAAAAGCTGCTGTAAGGGCACCCGTTGCTGAAGGGACAGAAGTTCCACTGTATATATTGGGTTCCAGCACAGACAGTGCACATCTTGCAGCAGAAAAAGGTTTGCCCTATGCTTTTGCCAGCCACTTTGCATCAACTCATTTATTAAATGCACTCAGTATCTATAGGCAGGAATTTAAACCATCTGAGTTTTTGCAAAAGCCCTACACTATCGCAGGTATAAATGTCTTTGTTGCCGATACAGATAAAGAAGCGGAAAAATTGTTAACCAGCTTAATCCGAATGTTTTGGGGAATATTAACCGGAGCCAGGAATCTATTGGATCCACCAACCGAAATGACCGAAGAGCTAAAGGAAATGTTTTTACATCCTACACTGAACCAAATGCTTAAATATTCATTCGCAGGGAGCAAGCAAACTGTAAAAAAGAAAATACAAGCATTTCTTGCAGAAACAGATGTGGATGAATTAATTACCGTATCCACCATGTATAATATAGATGACCGGTTAAAATCTACCCGTCTATTCGCAGAAATCATGAAGGAGATAAATACAGAAAGCAGATAATAACACCCCAATTATAACAAAGATTAGTCTTTTTCCAAGAGAGTACTGGTACGAGACTCCGAAACTCCAGCTGCACACCTTACCTCATTTTGAATACAATCAACATCATTTTGGATACTCTTACACTTTTTATTCGGCCCACCTTTGCACTTCATAAATTAAAGAAGTAAAGATGAATAAGAAATTAGAAAACAAAGTAGTCATTGTAACAGGGGCATCTAAAGGAATTGGCTTAATTGTACCTGTTATGAAGGAATTGGCGGAGATGAATTATCAATACGATAGAGATTATTATTTTGATAGTTCGAAGTTCAATAATCACTTCAAACACACTCCGATAACACATGCAATGGCAGTAAAACAAGCTATAGAACAAATGAGTGACAGTAAGGAAAAAACAATAAACGACTAATACTCGTTTACCTCAGAAGGGTTGAGGTACTAAGCCCAAGGTTCGTTTTTCCCTTGGGCATTTGTGCAAATCGAAAGTCATATTTCCCGAAATCTCCAATGCTCCGAATGTGGGGATTCTTAAAAACATTAACATTCACACCTTTTAACAATTAAAATAATGGATTTAAAAATTAAACTCTCTTTCATAATTCTTGCATTTTTGGTCATTTCTTGTCAAAATCAGGAAAAGCAAAATGAATTACCCCCTTCGGACCAACTTGAAAATGTAAAAGAGAATAAAAAAGAAAGTGAAATTGAGGAATCGAAATTAGACGAGTCAAAAATCATTAATCAATTACAGGGAAAATGGAAAGAAATTGAATATCCATATCGAACTGCAGAATTTGTACAGTCAACCTTAAAATTTGTTGAAGAAGGAATAGTGGATGAACCGAAATTTGAAAATTTTGAGCTGTCAAAAACTTGCCGGTTCGACAACAATAATATTGTTGATATAAAACCAAGTGATATTATTTTGACATTACTTGAAAGCAATAGATGTGAGAAACTGCAGGTTTCTAATGACACCCTTACCCTAACAGGTTTCTCAACCAATACTAATGAGGATTATTTCATCATTTACAAAAAAATATTATAGTTAATTTTTCATAATCTGCGTAATTTTATATAGAATTAACGTCAGTCTGGTTTTCAAATCACTTGAACTAATAAACCGGTTCTAAAGAACATAAACAATTGGTCAAAACACCTATCGCCTAGAAAATAAATGGAAATACTAATTATTTCAATAGCGGCCTTTGTAATTGCTATACTAACTTTTTTTTCGGGTTTTGGTCTTAGCACCATTCTTACTCCTGTTTTTATGATTTTCTTTCCCGTGGAATTGGCAATTGCTTTGACCGGGGTGGTTCATTTCTTCAATAATATTTTCAAACTATTCCTAGTAGGTAAAAATTCGAATAGAGAAGTTTTATTGCGTTTCGGTATTCCCGCTGTAATTGCTGCCATTTTCGGCTCTTGGATATTGCTTAATATTTCAGAATTGCAACCATTATTTTCCTACAATGCATTCAATAAGCACATAGAAGTTTATCCGGTTAAATTTATCATATCTATTTTGCTTATCATTTTCGCTAGCATTGATCTGATTCCCTACTTCAGCACCCTAAAATTCGGAAAAGACAAACTCCCAATCGGTGGTGCGCTAAGTGGCTTTTTCGGAGGACTTTCGGGAAATCAAGGTGCATTGAGAAGTGCCTTCCTGATAAAAGCGGGGCTCACGAAAGAGGAGTTTGTGGGAACAGCAGTGGTGGTATCCACTTTTGTGGACTTTACCCGATTGAGTATGTATGCGACCGGATTTTCCAAATCAGGACTGACTGACAATTTGGCCTTAGTTATTTGTGTTACCCTCGCCGGAATAGCCGGGGCATATCTAGGCAACAAGCTTTTAAAGAAAATAACTCTTCGATTTTTACAGGTAACCGTTGCGATTTTGTTGATCCTAATATCTTTAGCTTTGGGGGCGGGATTAATTTAATTGCAGCAATTAATTTCCTTATTTTCGATTATGGTAAGAATGAATTTGGTGGTAGATAGGCTAGTGTCTTGCTAAATCAAAATATCAAATTTATTAAGTAGTGTGAAATCGATTAAATTGACAGTCGAAATAATTTTAAAATCCTTATTTTTAAAGGATAAAACAAAAGAAATTAGCAAACGTTTTAGTGTAACCTTAAATCACTTTTCAGCACAATTGTGGTAAACTTTAAGCTAATTAAATTGTGAGGTATGAAGTAAAGAATAGAGAATTAAGAATTTATTTTCCAATCTCTTGATCACAACACCATTAATTTCGTAAATTGAATAAAAAATCAGTATGGCAAACCTCACTTTGAATAACAATGCTTTGGAAAAGTATTTCAATTTATTGAAAGGTCTGGATAATATTTCTAAGAAAAAGTTAATCATTAAGTTGACAGAATCTCTTGAAGTTAAAGAAGAGAATGTGGATCTTAATACTCTTTTTGGAGCATGGGAAGACGACAAAGATTCGGATGAAATCATTAAAGAAATTAGAGAATCCAGAGTGGAAATAGCAGAAAATCTTATTTCTAAGTAATTATTGATTTATAACCACATAGTAAGACCATACTGCACTACCTGATTCATAAAGTTTTCGTAAAATATATAATTTACTCCATAAATTAAAAATAAACTATTTGCTTTCAACACTTTGGGAACTTCAAATGAGAGTAAATCGTTGTTTTTTTGAAAAACGATATTATGGCTAAAAAATCTAATCATGTTGTACCTTCCAAGGAGAAAGGAGGATGGGCTGTATTAAAATCCGGATCTTCAAGAGCTTCAAAATCATTTGAAACAAAAGAGGATGCAGTTAAATATGGAAGAGAACTTAGTAGAAAAGAGCAGACTGAACTCTATATTCATAAACGAGATGGTCTAATTCAAGATAGGAACTCATACGGTAAAGATCCCTTCCCACCTAAAGGATAAAAAATGGTCAAACATAAGAACTATGAAAAGAATGTATTTATAAATTGCCCTTTTGACGATAAATACTTTGACCTGCTTCAAACCCTAGTATTTGCTATTATTTATTATGGATTTTCTCCAAGAATCAGCTTGGAGAATTCTGATTCAGGAGAACCTAGATTAGAAAAGATCGTGAGACTTATTAAAGATTCTAAATATTCAATTCATGATCTTTCAAGATTGCAGTCTAGATCTGCTAATGAATATTATAGATTAAACATGCCTTTTGAATTAGGAATTGATTATGGTTTAAGAATATTTAATCAAAATTTCGCAGATAAAAGATCATTAATTTTGGAAACTGAACGATATGACTACATGAAAGCAATATCTGATATTAATGGATTTGATATAAAAAACCATGATGATATTCCAGTAAAGTTAGTTGAATGTATACGAGCTTGGTTCTCAGAAACATTAAAACTAACAAATCTAAATGCATCAGCTAAAGTTTACAGTGATTTTATTGACTTTAATACAAAATTGTTCCAACAAAAAATGATTAAATATCAAGCTGGTCATAATACAACTCAAGCTGAGAAGTTTGCAAAAAAAGAGATTGAAGAAATGACCATGCCTGAATACATGAGCGAAATAGAGAAATGGAAAAACGCAAATTAATATAGTTATCGCTACCCTATCAAAAAAAATACAAGCCGACGCCTCACACAGCATCGGCTTTTTTCATTCTTATCTTACTCTATCACCGGAGAAACCTCCACTTTTGCCACACTTGACACCTTGTTTTCCTCCTTTGTAGTGTTTAAAGTAGGAAATAACAAACTTGACATCTTCGATTCTCCCGAACCGCATTTTGAAGAATTCTCGGCTGTAGATTTGCAGGCTGTGGCGCACATGGCCTTACACTTTTCATAATCCATTCCCAGCTTGGCACATTCTTCCGGTGTGCATCCTTTTTTGATACAACTTTCAGGTTGACAAGCTTTCATGGAAGCAGTTTGAGCGCCGGATTGAATGATGGCAATTCCGAATACCATCATAAAAGTTAAAAATATTGTTTTCATAATTAAACGATTAAAAGGTTAAAAAATAATACTCCAAAGATATAGCTAGCTCCCCGCCCGCCCTGTTTCCCAGCTGTTATAAACCTGTTAAGTACCTGTTATATTCACTTGTCAATCAGGAATTTTCCGGATATTTGTAACTTTAGAGAAGTTAAAATTACTTTCGGTAGATTTATTCTATAATTCATGAAATTAAAAGTATCCAAAACCCTCCTCCTCCTCATAGCTTCCGTCATCGCGATGGTCGGGTTGGTGATTTTTCAAGTGATTTGGATGCAACACTCCCGGAACCAGCTGGAAAAAACTTTCGATCAGCAAGTTTGCATGGCCGTCTGTTCCGCGATAGAATCCATGGGCGCAACACCGGTCTGCCAAGAGAAGGCCGCCCACTGCTCCTCAGCTGTAGAATCAAGCAGTACGACTAATGACCAAGATTGCTGTGGAATCCTTCCCGGAGAATTAGCCTTTGACCCGATTTTCCACGCCCAGTTAAAACATGCCCTGGCCTTCCACCAAATAGACCTCCAATTCGAAATCAAGGAGAATTTCAAGAAGGCCGCCCTCTTGCAGAAAGATTTAAACACCCACTTATTTCAAATTCCTGATAATTTAGACAACATCACCCCCGGCTCCCTCGAGATCGTCTTTCCAGGCAAGCCCGGCTACCTGCTCGGCAAGTTGAAGTGGATGATCGGCGCCACCATTTTGATAATATTGTTTATTGCTGCTGTACTTTTGTTCGCCAATTGGATGCTTTTACGCCAAAAATTGCTTTTGGAGACCAATAAAGACTACTTTAACCACATGGCGCACGAATTTCGAACCCCTCTTTCGAATATCAACCTCGCGCTCCAGCTCATTAGGAAGAAAAACCAAGCCCTCTTCAGCGACAATCTCGTTCAAACCATCCAGAAAGAGAATGACAAATTGAGGAATCAGGTAGAAAGCATTCTTCAGATGGCACAATTCGAAAACGGAGGAATTCAACTGAAAAACGAAATCGTCAATATTTTTGAACTGACAGAAAGCGTCAAAGAGGAATTAAAACTTGCGGCGGAATCCAACAACATCACCATAGATATTTCGAATGTTTCCGATGATTTTCTTATCAGCGGTGACGCACCCCACCTCCAAAAAGCCTTGAGAAATTTAGTTGAAAATGCGATAAAATACGCCGGCGCAGGCTCAACAATTGTCATCAACACCGCATGTAAAGATAATATTTTAACACTGCAAGTGCAAGACAATGGCAAGGGTATCGACCTTGAGGATAAAGAGCGGATATTCAAACCCTTTCAACGGGCGCAAGCGAGCGATCAAGAAACCATCAATGGCTTTGGCCTCGGCTTGGCATACGTGAAAAAAATTATTGAGCTTCATAATGGAAAAGTGTGGGTAGAAAGTCAGGCGGGGAAGGGATGCACTTTTTTTATACAATTGGAGAGACATGTAAAAGTTAAATCTGAGAAGATATATGCGGAAGAAAATATTACTGGTTGAAGACGACACGAGCCTGGGTTTTCTCATCACAGAGTTGCTGGAGGACGAGGATTACGAGGTAAAACTATGTCGCGATGGCAAGACCGGATGGAAGAGCATACAGTCGCACAGCTATGATTTATGCATTCTCGATGTAGCGATGCCCGGCATGGATGGCTTCCAGTTGGCCGAGAAAATACACCGCACTTATCCCGATATCCCCTTTCTATTTCTGACCGCCCGCACCTTGAAAGAGGACAAATTAATGGGCTTTGCTCTCGGCGCTCAGGATTATATTATTAAGCCTTTCGACGAGGATGAATTACTCTGCAGGATGAAGGTCATGCTCCAACGCAGGGAAAAAAGCGAGGTGGAGAAGGACATCATCAACCCAGTACAAATAGGCGAATATCTCCTCGATCATTCCCGGCAAGAGCTGAGCCGGGGCGATGAAGTCTGGCGTCTGACCGAGAAGGAGAATGCCGTGCTCATGCTCCTCTGCCGGAATGTGAACCAGATATTGAGGCGGGACGAGGCGGTGGAGGCCATTTATGGCAAGAAGGACTACTTTCTGGGCCGAAGTTTCGATGTTTTCATCTCTCATCTCCGCAAAATGCTGTCCCAGGACCCTATGATCAGCATAGACAATGTCTTTGGGGTGGGTTTTATATTGAATGTAAGGAAGGAAGCGGGGGAGGTGTAGTATTTCATTTCAATAGTAAGGTTTCTTAGGGCATCCGCCACACCAACTCCTCCATTGCATTTCGGAGTTGGGTGCCGCTGGACTATTCATGACTTCACTTCGCTACGGTGCTAGCGCACCGTCGGTCTGAGACCGCCATCATTCCTTTTCCTGATGCGAAAGTGGGTAAAAGGGCTTTAATTTCAAGCAAGTAGCAAGAAAGCAATTTTGAAAAAATGGATATATTATCGCCACCGGCATGTAAACCCAAATCACAAATACTCCCAACCATTAAGTTTTTTTGAAATAAATTAAAAATATTCCCTAATTTGCATGAGGTAAGGAAGAAATATGCGCAAGTTGATATGGAACTTGTGCAAAAA
>CALCSX010000386.1 GCA_937894165.1 uncultured Saprospiraceae bacterium
CTTTATATTGATATGAATGATTAACACTGCTGATATTTTGAGCAGTAATTTCAGAAATCTTTTCCCAAGTTTTAGTATCGACACTTCTCTCCAGCTCAAAATGAGATGTATTTATCTCCTGTTCTGTAACCCAATGGAGAAGGACATTATTAGAATTTTCTAAACTGGCAGTAAAGTTTAATAATGTTATAGGTAAAGAGACTAAATCGTTTAATTCTATCGAAGAATTGCCAAATAATCCTCCATTTATATAGTTTTGATTACCCTCTATTTGATAAAATTTATCTTCATAATCAGTCAGGTCCCCCGGACCGAGTTGTTCAATATACCAGTAAGCTTGACCATGAGCACCTCCATTATCACCTGTTAAATCATTCAACTGCACTAACTCCGATGTGCCATCAGGTCCCCCCGCAAACTCTAATTCAAGAATCGGATTATCAGCCCCGGCTATCCAATTGCTAAATGCATTGGCATCATTGATATCTGTACCGCTAAATGTATAAAAAATTCTACCGTCTAGTTCAAAAGGAGGAAATAGAAACCATTCTAAACTTGGCACATATCCTTGCGCTATCTGCAATGTAGGTACTATCTCATCTTCATCAACAGGTATACTGACATTAACAATAATATTTATAAATAATCCATTTGTAATACCCAAAGTTGGCTTAGCATATACGGTCACTTTCTTATCCCCTGTTTTTGCTATTGTGCCCTGAACTGTATTCTGAGCTTTTGCAGTAGAATTTGGTAAGAAAATTGTTAATACAATTAAACTTACATAGAATATGATATTTTTCATAAATGTTGATTTAAAATTGTGCTTTTATTGCCATTTAAGACTTGGTTTAATATTGTGTTGTTGTCGTTTGAAGGGCCGATATATCTTACGTTTCCATTCATATTGTAATCTACTTCACTATATATACTATTAATAATCTGATTCTTATTGCCCCCTAATGTAACATTCAGCAAAATATTGTTATCGTTTGCAGGACCGATATATCGGACATTACTATTCCCATTTCCATTGCCACCCCAAAGAGCATAAGTAGGAAATGTTCCGGATATCTCCGCCATTGCGGCATTTCCTGTGATCATTGGATTCTGATATACTTGCGACTGAGCGGCACTGATATCAAATTGAACCGGATTTACAGCGTTAAGAGCTTCAAATGTCCTCACCGCCAAATGATTTCTATGATGGACAGAGACCACATATTCATCGTCACCTTCCTTAATCCCTACAGAGTAAATACCATTTAATCCTGTAATAGTCCCATCATTTCGAAGAAAAGCGCTGGCATTCGTTAGAACTAATCCCGGATTTTCAGGATCTCTAAATTCCAGTTTAACCCAATCTGTCACATCGGAAGGTATTTCTGTAACTGTTGCAGGAGCGTCCGTGTAGGGACTTTCCAAGGGGAGCAAATTCAAACTATTCAAAGTGGTCGTCATTAGACCGTTACCGGCATTATAAGCCCCTTGCAAGACTGCCTTCACCCTAATCCTGCTATAATAATTGCTAGCGCTAAGATCTACAACACTTGCCGTAGTAATTCCTGATACATTATTGACTCCCAGTCCTTGATCTGAATAATACCAATCGCTTTCCCGAAATTCGGCAATTACGATATCCTCAGCCAATCCTTGAATATCCTCTGGCTCGACAGAGGCTGACCACTCTGCCTCAAAATCATCAATCCCCTCCGCTTCTAATTGCCAAAAAGTAAGTAAATAATCAGTAGCATCCAATGGCAAATTTGGATGACCATCATGCCTAGAATTTGCCCCGATAGAAGCTTCATTGTAATTGGTTCCGGAATATTCAACCGTCAAAGGATTGTATCGCTGACTGCTGCCCACAGGATATTCATAAGTCCCATCACCATCAACAGGAATAAATAATTTCCCCGAGCCATCAGTCAGAAAATAACTATCACTATTCACTCCCAGAATAGAAAAATTTTCACCCAAGCGCACATTATGCTCAGCTAAAGCCAAAGTACTTCCATTTGAGAATTGAATAGAATTGAGCAAATGCATGTCATCCTCAAGAATAACTGATTCATTATTCTTTGCCACTTCTATTCTCGAAATTTCACTTCCTCCACTGGCAAGCATAGAAGGCTGATCACCTACAAATTTAATATTTCCCATTGCCCCCATATTCAGTTCACCCGAATTCTGGAAATCTCCATCCAACTCCAACTCACCGTTGATAGTCAGAATTCCGGAATTGGTATTGATAATACTCGTCTGAATTTTCAAACTAGCGCCTTCACTGATGACTATCGTTGCATCATCATTCACGATTTGACCCGAGGCATAAGCACCGAGAAAACATAGAAATAAGATTAGTAAATATATTTTCATAAACGCTTCTTTAAATTATGGATCAACTACAATCTCACAGTCACCTTCGATAATCAAGACTCCACCCTCGTTATTGATGATGGCATTTCCTTCATTCTCCTCCGTTTGATGGATTATTGTATTATTGAGGGTGATATTCCCCGAATTAACTATAGCATTTGAATTGGGCTCATCACCCATGAAAAGTTCTGTGCTGATAAGTTCAACATTGGTCTCCTCATGAATTTGAAATAATGCCCCATTTGTCATGTTGCGAATCTGTAAATTTCCACTTCCTGCCCAGCCAATCGTCAAATTCTTATCGATTTCCAATGCCTGACTTGTGATTTCTATCATCTGCCCGGCTAAAAGCTCCTGAATCGGAACTTCAGAATCGGGAACTGCACATCCAATTGCATTCCTGAGCGAAGAAAGACCGCCATCATTAGTGTTTTTAACATCGAGACAGTTGCAAGTATTTACAGCAAGTGGAGGCGACCAATCACCATTGCCACAAGCACTAGTCCCCCTGACAGTCAATTCAAAAGCTCCAACATAATTGGCAAAACTGACCGCCAGATTATTAGTATTATTACCGGC
>CALCSX010000387.1 GCA_937894165.1 uncultured Saprospiraceae bacterium
TAGGATTTCTGGATTTAGTGTCCAATTCATTCAAATTGTGAAATAGATTTATCTTTAAAATCTAACAAATATGCTGCAAGCATATCCCATCTGTGAAATCTATGAGAACCCAACAAATGCCAAAGGCATCCCTATTCGTGCATTCGTGGCTAAAAACAAATGCCGGAGGCATCCTAAAACGTAAAAAAAAAACGAAGCCCCGATCCTCTATCCTTCAACAAAAATCCCTCGAACTTTCCCAACCCAGAACCGCGGTTACTGAGCTCCGTCGAAGTACAGAACGAGTGAAGCTTTAGAACGGTCGAAGACCTCCCTCATCTGTGTCAAATCTGTGAAATCCGTGTAATCTGTGAGCCATTTAACCAATGCCGCAGGCATCCTTCCCAAACTTCCGAAAAGACCCAAAATCCAACCAAAATCTCACGAACAATTCCACAATTCCACAACTCAGAACTCAGAACCTAGAACCCCGAACCCAGAACCCGGATCTCAGAACAGTGATAGGAGATGTTTACTGAGCTAAGTCGAAGTACAGAACGCCGAAGGCTTAGAACTAGCGAAGCGACAGAACGCCAAACGCCTCTCTCATCCCCTCCTTAATAAACAAGCCCTTAGGTACCGAATTCATAATCTCAAATTCCTCCCCGAAATTGCTCTCCTCACTCAAAAATCGAAAGACCTTGCCCGCTTCCACCTTTCTGAAAATATCCGCAAAAACCTCAGCTCCCAAGTGATTATTTCTTTTCAAAACCGAAAGAAATACCTTGTCATACCAATTAAATCGATTGTTGTGATGAAATTTATCCAACCCTTGTTCTGTTTTTAGGAATTCCACCAGCACCTTCGTTTGTTTCGTTGTGTTTTGGAAAGTATAACCCGTACTTGCCTTCGTCCAGCCTCCCGCAGTGCCGATGTACATAAAATTTCTTGCATTATGGCGATGAAAAGGATAGGTACTCATTGGAATATCACCACCTTCCTTCTCGATGATTTCATAGCGACCCACATTTAATCCCGTCAAATATTCTCTTATACCTGCCTCATATTCCTCTTCATCCAATAAATCCTCCGAAAATAAAGTGTACTCCAGCATCGCCTCAGTGGTACTAGTAGGTAAAATGTACATAAATCTCGTATTCCCTTTCTGCGCAATATTGAAATCCATAAAAGTAACCACATCAGGATTGAAAACCGGACATTCCACCTTAACAGCCCATCCGATGAAATGCTGCTTTAAATAGGGATATTTCTTTTGATTTTTCAATATATCGGGCTTAAATACGCTGGACAGAATTCGCCTCGCTATATATTGACCGCCCGCTGTATCAATAATATAGCTTTCTCCTTCCAATTGCATTTTCTCGAATTTCGAGAAAATAAGTTCGATATTATCAGATCTCCCGATCTCCTCCCGCATACTTTCGAAAAACTTGCCACATTTAATCATCTTATATTGAAGAGGAGCTAAATCCAAAACGGCAGAAAATTTTGGCGATCCAAAATAAGCCTTGTCCCAGGTAAGGTCTATCAAATAATCCCATTCACCCTTGGGTTCTTCCCAATAACACCAAGTTTTGTCATAGGCAATTTCTTTATTGGCTTCAATTATAGCAATCCTTTTGTCCTTGAAATAATCATCCTTGCTCATCCTGTATGCCAGCATCATTCCCGCTGCCCCCGCTCCCAATATCACATAATCGAACTGTCTCATGTCCTCAAATAATTTTATATAGAAATAGGAAATAAAGCGAAAATGCCAAAAAATATTAAAAACACAATAAAAATATGTACTGCTAAAGGAACACACTCTTTGTTAAACCACCGTTGAAAGAAATATTGGGCAATGAATGCCGTAAAAAACCATCCAATATAGTTCTGAAGAGGTGCCTCCCCACCCTCAAATTCCCAAAAATCAAAGACAGGTGCTAAATCTTCTAAAAGAATATCTAGACCTAGCATCAGGAAGGTAGCTATCAGGGCGCTTAGCCAAATATTTTTCACAACCCTCTGTGCTATCGCTCCGGTCGCATACGTCAAAATCACCCAGTTGATACCTATCATCCATGGCACTCCGGCTACCTTCCAACCCAAATTCTCACCATAGGTATATTGTCCGAAAATTAGGCCATAATTGACCCCCAACAATTCTACTACCATGCCTAGACCAAAAGGTATTCCCAACACCAGCAAATCCCTACCATTTAAATTATCTGTGTTCCATAAAATCAAAAGAAAACAAATCCCCAGATTTAGTGGTGTCAAAGGTAGAAACCAATCCCCATAGCCCAAATTAATGCCGATGATGGCTGAAATGTGAAACAGCCAGATGATAAATGCTGAAATTGTTACTTTGGTACTTGATGATATTGCCATTAAAGTTAAAATTAAGGGATATTTTTGAAATCCTTTGCTATCCTTGAATTTATTTTACCATTTTCGACTTTCGAGAATTATGTTAGATTAAGATAACCAAATACGAACTTTGAAGATTTTGTTCAACTCCCTACGGAGTTGGTGAGCGGCGTGTTTATACCCCGAGTTGCAGCCTAGACGGCTTTACTCGGGGTTATTGATATTAAACTCCTACGGAGTTATCTGCTGAAATCAATCCATCTGCGAGAATCCGCGCGATCTGCGGGAGACCTTATTGGTGCAGTTTTGGCCCGAACCTCAGAACAGCCGATAGGCGTCAGAACTCAGAACGGCCGATAGGCAAATCATATCATCATATCATCATATTATCATATCATCAATCAATCATTTCTGCCGTTATTTTTGCCGATAACAAACAAAGCGGTATTCCTCCCCCCGGATGAACACTTCCTCCACAAAAATATAGATTCTTAATGCGGTTGGAAAAATTCGGATGCCTAAGAAAGGCTGCAAAACGGTCATTACTTGCTGCTCCGTAAAGGGATCCCTGAAAACTTTGTGTTTTACTTTCAATCGTCCTTGGGTCTAATATCGATTCACAAACGATGCGTTCGTCTAATTTAACCTTAAGGATTCTACTTAATTTCGTGATTATATTGGCTCTTGTCCTGGCAATTATTTCCTCCCATTCCTGCCCTTTATTTCCCGGTACATTGACCATTACAAACCAGTTTTCGTGTCCCTGCGGTGCATCTTCCGGATCGTCTTTAGAAGTAATGTTTACATATACAGTAATGTCATCTGCAACAGCGTTTTCTTCAAATATTGTTTGGAATTCCGCCTTATAATCCGTTGAGAAGAAAATATTATGGAGGTCGAGTTCTTTAAAATCACCTTTTATTCCCCAATAAAAAATTAGGGCAGAGCTGGATCTCTCCTGACCCAATGTCTTTTCCGGAGCTTTTTCTCCATGTAATAGATTTCGGTAGGTTGGCACAATATCCATATTGCTGACCACCACATCATAGGGATGATCCACACCTCCGACCTTCAAGCCTTGAACCTTACCGGAATTAAGTTGGATACTTTCCACCTTCTTTCCATAATGAAATCGAACACCCAAATCCATACCCAATCGATAAATAGCATTCGTAATACTTATCATACCTCCCCGCGGATAGAAGGTGCCAAAGTGCTGTTCCAAATGTGGAATCATGCTCATTATTCCCGGCGTTTGATAAGGTGAAGAGCCATTGTAGGTGGCATATCGATTGAATAATTGCTGTAATCGTGGATCGGAAAAATGTTTCTTGTTCACATCATCGAGAGTGGAAAATATATCTAGTTTTCCTAAATTTAATATTGCCTTGATGGTATCGGTCGATAAATATGTCCCTAATTTATGCAGCGATTTTTCCAGAAAAAGTGAAGCCGTTAAATCATATTTGCTTTGGCTCGATGCGAAATAATTGAGGACATTATCACCTTTTATTTCAAAGGTTTTTTCGCACTCCTTAGCATATTTATCTTTATCACCGAACGCAGTAAATTTTGTCCCATCTTCATAAAAATATTGACAAACGATATCTTTTCTTATGTAATCGAAATATGTTTTGGAATCAACACCGGCTAATTGAAATAATTCATCGACGAATTGTGGCATAGTAAAAAGGGATGGACCTGCATCAAATCTAAAATCACCATTTCTAATCTCTGACAATTTCCCTCCGGGATAATCATTCGCTTCATAAACATCAACTTCAAAACCGGCTACCCGTAGACGCACCGCACAAGCCAAGCCCGCAATACCCGCACCAATAATTCCGATTTTTTTTGATTTCATAGCGCTTCTTAAACACCGCAACTATGCTAAAGTTCCAAAAGCTTCGTATCTTTCATCTCAAAGAATATAAGTTTTTTATATATTAATAATCACTAATATGATTTGGAGATACAATCTAATTTTTATAATGTTTTTCCTGCTTTTATTTACTACAGTGACCTATGCGCAAGATATTGACTTGCTCGAATTTAATGATAGGCGTTTAGAAATCAACAGACAGGGAATGACCATACTGGGAGGATGGGCCGTGGGGAATATGATCCTGGGCGGGATTCAAATGGGTAGAACTGAGGGACATGTAAAATCATTTCATCAAATGAATCTGGCATGGAATTCAGTCAATCTCATCATTGCAGGTTTTGGATATTACAATGCATTGAATGCCGGATCTGATCTTACGCTTCTCGAGACTTTCGCAGAGCAGAAGGGCATCGAGAATATCTTATTGCTAAATGCGGGTCTTGATGTAGGTTATATGCTTGGTGGACTTTATTTGCTGGAGCGCTCCAAAAATGTGGGCAAGCGTCAGGACATGTTAAAAGGCTTTGGCCAAAGTATAATGTTGCAAGGCGGTTTTCTCTTCGCATTTGATGTAATAATGGTAATCATACACCGTAACAATTGGAAGAGTTTCACTCCAATTATAGATTCTATGATAATGGAGAATGGGAAAGTGGGCTTGCAGATAGGAATTCATTGGACATTTTAGACTTTCTGTCTAAAAAATGAACCGGATTTAGACATTTATGCATAACATCGATATATTTAAATTGCTTTTAGGAATTCAAAAAAATTAAGGTTAAAATTTTAGCCCTTGGAGGAAGATTATACACAACTTAAATGTCTAAATTGTAAAAACGATATTGACAATACGGACGAATTTTGTCCTCATTGTGGACAGAAAAATGCGCCCTTAAGGTTGACTGTAACCGAATTGGTTAGTAATTTTTGGGTTTCTCTATTAAATGTTGATAATACCGCTTTTCGAACCTTAAAATCCTTCTGGAAACCATGGGAGTTGACCCAATATTATATGGAAGGGAAAAGGAAATCCTATCTCAGTCCCATCCGAATATTTATCGTTTGTCTGGTATTATACCTCTCATTGGTATCAGCCAATATGAATCTGGATAGATCAGGTATTTCGAATATAGAAGAGGTGAGAGAGCTGGAGAGATCAAAGATGCTTGTAGAATTTAACGAAACTGTAGCAAAAATGGAAGATACTCTAACCATTAAGCCCTTGGAGGATTCTTTGCGGCAGATTTTCTTTGATGATGTAAAAACACCGGACAATGATTACTTTTTTCAGGATCTGGGAGTTAATTTGGGATTTACTAAAGCAGCTCAGCGCGTAGGGGATTATAAAGTTACCCGAATTGATGCATTGACCATGTCACCCCAGGCAATTTTTGCGAAATACAAGGTTGAAAATTTTTGGGACAAACTTTTTATGAAGCAATATTTACGTTTAAATTCTGATCGTGTGGGCTTTGTTAAATTTATAGTCAAAAATTTGCTTTGGGCTATATTATTGGCCTTGATTTTTCAGGCAGTTTTTATGAAGTTACTTTATATCAGAAGAAATCGCTATTTTGTTGAGCATTTGGTTTTCTTACTGAATTTACATTCTTTTCTTTTCTTAACTACATCATTCTATTTTGTTTATACACTTTGGAATTCACCCACAGGTATGGCAACCTTTTTAATAACAGTTGCTGTATTGATTTATTTCTTCATTGCACTGAACAAGTATTATCAGCAAGGATTCTTTAAGACTCTTATCAAATATTGGCTTATTCTAAGCATGCATTTCTTCCTACTCATTTTTACACCTATGGTAATTGCATTTTTAAGTTTATTTATATTTTAAAGATTGTAAATTAGATGACTATGAATATTTCCGAGGAACAAAGCCCATATCAAACCGCTAATACTGAAGCATTTCGAAGGAAAGTTTTAAGCCCCGGGTTCAGGTTCTATTTGCTTTTTAAACTACCTGCTGCATGGTTTTCAGGGGTAAAAATTCAGGAGCTTGACTATAACAAGACAATAGTAAGTATTCGCTATTCTTGGTTTTCACAGAATCCATTTCGCTCTACTTATTTCGCATGTTTGGCTATGGCGGCTGAGATGAGCACCGGTTTGCCATGCTTAATGGCGATTCAGAAACGCCGGCCCTCCGTATCTATGCTTGTGGTGGGAATGGAATCCTCCTTTTACAAAAAAGCTGTTGGGACAACTACCTTTGTTTGTAATGATAACAAAGCTATTTTTGACTGTATCGAAAGAACGATCAATGCTTCCGGAAGCGAAACTATTGTGTTGAATTCAACAGGGTATAACGAAACGGGTGAAAAAGTGGCAGATTTTAGGATAACTTGGTCTTTTCATGTCAGAAAATAATTTTTTGGGCGTGCCCCTTGCCGGAGAGTTTTTCATTCAATAATTAATATTTATTCTTAACTCCGTCAAGGGTCGCTCCTCTTCGGAGTTTCGTATCGACAGATATGCCATTGCGCTTCGCTTCATTGTATATCTATCGATACCTAGTCCTTCGAGCAGCTCACGCAGAATTGTGATTTCAAAATCATTTAATCATTGTAAGTGATTCTCAATTTCCTTAAATATTGTTAAATATTGGTCTGAATAGATCATTAAAGGTTAAACATATTTTAAAGTCCTGATAGGCATCTCAAAACCATATATATTTGAACTGTTATTATCGTTATCTAATTAAAATCTAAAATTTATAGACATATGAAATACTTGATTATACTTCTTTTGGGTCTTGGCATCACTTCTTGCAGTCCGAGACTTACTACGTTTTCAGAAAATATTATGAGAGAAGCAGCCTTAACCGATGAGGAACTTGCCAAAGTTCAATTTTATTTGGGTAGTGATATGGTATTGGTTCGCGATGCAGACGAAAGTGTGGCCAAAAGAGTAAATGGAAAAGTAGAAGTGAAGGATTCTCGCAGCAAGGAGCAAGTGGTCATTTCGAGAGGTACGCCCGGAGCTTTCTTTTTCAAAACTGAAGAAAATAATATAGCTATTGGTTTTGATGAAAAATGTGATGAATGCTATCTAGTTTTCGGCCCCAACCCTAAAGCTCGTGGTGAATATCGCTTATTGGCCAAATCATGGGAGCGGAATTTTGGGGTTGTGACTTATGGTAAAAAAGAATTTAATACGCCTGTTTCCAGTTCGGGTATAAGACTAATGATAGATTACAGAGTAGAGTCAAGAGTACAGAGTCAAACTTCGAATCCCACTGGACGTAGAGTTAAATAAATAAAAGAGGTGATGTTCAAATCACCTCTTTTAAATTCCTTTAAATTATTCTCTAACTTCTATTGTCTTAAATTGAGCTAGCATCTTTTTCTCCAAATTTACCGTCTTTTCTTTGTTCTCGGTGAGTCGATACATCAGCAATAGTTCATCATAAATTGATTTGATTTTTACATGACCGCGTTTAAGCATTTTTTCAGCCATTGAAATGCCCTCCAGTAATACTTTCTCTGCATCGGAGTAGTTTTTATCATGATTATGAGCCTTGCCCAATATTGTAAGAACATCTATATAATAAGGATTTGATTTGTCAGAATGATTGTCAAGAATTGAAATGTTTTCCTTCAAAAGAACAATTGCTTCTTGGATTTTCAGTTGATTTACCAAAAGGATACTTCTATATAAATTGGGTAGAAAATTAAAATAATGATCTTTGCTGACTGATTTTTCCCACTCTGAGTTTATTTCGTCTAGCGTATTCTCTGCCAAAGCATAGTCTGCTTTGAAAATATAAATGAGTGCTAAGTTCGTTCTGACTTGAAGTATTTCTACTTTATGGGTACTTGCATTCTCATTATAGATTTCTAATGCTTGATTATAAAGTGACTCTGATCTTGACATATTACTTACTTGCAGATTAAAACTAGCCATTTCAGCAATAGCATTTGCAACATATACTCTGTTCTTCCTCGCTAATTTACTTAATGCCACATTTTTCAAATACAGCGCTTCCGCATTTTGAAATTCCTCTTTTTGTAGTTTTAAATTAGCCAAATTTCTTAAAATCGAAGTTCTAATTTCATCAGAATCCGACTTACTGTTATCGAATACGTTGGCAACTTCTTTCATAGTTCTATCTGCCTCTGCTGTTTTTGCCTGTTTTAATTGTACAAAAGCTAATTTATTCATTGCTTCAGCGACATTTACATTATTGTTACCATAATTCAATTTGTAAATACCAATTGCGCTTGTGTATAATTCAGCAGCTAATTCATATTTCGCCAAAACTGAATAAAGATCGGCTAATTTGATTTTACTGTTGGCAACCGTATTATGACTTTTTCCATAAGTTTCTTCGGAATATGATAGTGCTTTGAGTGCCACTTTTACAGCATCGTCATATTTAATTTGTGCTTTTAAATCAGCTAATTCACGATGTAGTTCAATAAGATTTGAATCTTGCGATTCTCCACACGAAAAAAATATTAGCGCTAGAAAGCTGACAGACAAGAATAAATGTTTCATTTGGTAATTTAAAAGATTATGGAAAATTAAGTATTTTAACTTTTAAAGTTTATGATTTTGTAAAAGTAAGATTTTAGAATATAATTTTGAGATCATAAACTAATGATTTTAATCCCTACACATCTTTTGTGATTGATGTGTTAATTTTTCAATATTAATTCGGATCAAAATAGACTAATAATGCGTTACTTTGTAAATACTGATTTAATAATTTTGTATTATGAAAGTATTAAACCTCACGGAACTAATATTAAATCTTAAGCATTGGCTTGACTCAGTTGTTGATGAAAAAGTTAAAATTAAACGTGAACATAAAAAAGACCTTATCATAATTACACTGGAGGAATATAATTCTTTAGTGGAGACCAATTATTTATTATCCGGTAAAAATAGAGAAGTAATACAGAAATCTTTGGAAGAAGTTAAGCAAGGGAAATTGATTAGTAGAAATTTACTTGATTAAGAAAGTTTATTTTATTTCAACTTTGGATTCGTCCCCTTTAACATTGGAACGAAGCTAAATTTATCATATTCTAATACTTCGTAATTTCTCAGATTCATCCTCTCAATTCGCAACATAGTTTGAATCTTGCCCTCACCATATGGTATGACCATTAAACCACCCACATGCAGTTGGTCTTTGAGTGCTTTCGGTATTTCGGGAGCCGCTGCGGTAACAATGATTTTGTGAAATGGCTCATATTGGGGCCAGCCCTGAAATCCGTCGCCATATTTCATATGAATATTTTCATAACCCATCTGAGTGAGTAGTTTGCGTGTCTTATTATGAAGAGCTTCATGACGTTCGATACTGTAAACGGTCGCCCCCAGTTCTGCCAAAATACATGCTTGATATCCTGAGCCAGTCCCAATTTCCAGCACCTTGTCACCCGGTTTGATGTCCAACATCGTTGATTGAAAGGCAACAGTATAGGGTTGAGAAATAGTCTGATCATTGTCGATAGGGAAAGCATTGTCTTTATAAGCCCACTCCTCAAAGGCCTTGTCCAGAAAGAAATGGCGCGGTACTCGTCCAATGGCTTCCAAAACTTTTTTGTCATGGATCCCTTTTTTTTCCAACTCTTCAACTAATTTCCTTCTTAGTCCCTTATGTCTATAGCTATCTGTCAAAATATTTTTTTTATAAAGTAGTCCTTTTATCTAAATGTAAAAATAATTCATATATTTATAGATAAAGAATCAATTGCGACATTATTATTGTTTAAAGACTTTATTGTGAAAAAACTGAATATCAGCGTTTCAATAGTTTCTTTTAGCGAGGCAATATATAAATAAAAATCATAATATGGAAAAAATAAAATTTGGAACAGACGGTTGGAGAGCCATAATTGCAAAAGATTATACTGTAGATAATGTTAGAAGAGTGGCAGAAGCGACAGCTTTATATATGAAAGCCAATGGAATGAGTCAGGCTGCGATAGGTAGAGATTGCCGATTTGCAGGAGAGCTTTTTTTACAGACTACAGTAGGTGTTTTAGCTGCTCATGGGATTAAAAGCATCGTGGGTATTGGCGTTTCGTCAACTCCTATGTTGTCATTGGCTGTAAATAAGACAAATTCGGGTCTAGGTATAGTAATCACTGCAAGCCATAATCCGCCTTCCTACAATGGTTATAAATTGAAATCCAAATTCGGCGGGCCTTCCTTGCCGGCAGAAATAGCAGAAGTAGAAAGTTTTATCCCTGATCATCATGTTGACAATTATCTGGAATACGATGAGGCTGTGGGGCGTGGATTAGTGGAAGAAATTAATATGGAGGACATGTATTACGACCATGTCATTGCCAATTTTGATGTTCCTGCTATTCAGAATTCCGGCATAAAAATAGCCTATGACGCCATGTTCGGTGCAGGTCAGAATATTATGAGAAGATTGCTCCCGGATGCTGTTTTTCTTCATGCCGAAATGAATCCCTCTTTCAATGGAACTGCTCCTGAGCCAATCGGGAAAAATCTTAAAGAACTTGAAGAACTTATCAAGAATGATGACGCTATAACATTCGGCGTAGCTCATGATGGAGATGCAGATCGAATAGGTATTTTTGATGAAGATGGAAACTTTGTAGATTCGCATCATATATTATTACTTCTTTTAATGTATATGAAGGATTATAAAAATCAAACAGGGGAGGTTGTAGTCACTTTTAGTGTAACTAATAAGATGAAAAAGTTGGCTGAAATCTACGGATTGAAATACCAAGTTACTAAAATCGGATTCAAATATATCGCTGAAATAATGACCGATACGGACGTTATTGTAGGGGGAGAGGAGTCGGGCGGTTTGGCGGTTAAAGGTCATATTCCTGAGAGAGATGGTGTCTGGATTGGAATGATGATACTTGAATTCATGGCAATAACCGGAAAATCACTGAAGGAATTAATTGAAGAGCTTTATTTGAAAGTGGGTTCGTTTTCGTGTGATCGAGATGATCTGCACATCAGTAATGAAGTTAAGCAAAACGTGATAAGTCAATGTGAAAATCGGGCTTATGGTCATTTTGGTCCTTACACAATTATTAATGTAGAAAATATTGACGGTTATAAGTTCTGGGTGGATGAGGATAGGTGGATAATGATCAGGCCTTCCGGCACAGAGCCTGTACTTCGAGTTTATGCTCAGGCACCTACGTCAGGAGAAGTCAGGAAAATTTTGGATGCTGTAAGTGCCACGATTTTATAATATAAACCAAATAAATTCCGAAGATTTCGGATTAATTTTTTTAAAAAATCATATGCAAATTCGGGATATAACGTCTTTTTTAGAGCGTATAGCATCGCCTTCACTTCAGGAAGCTTACGACAACGCACGTTTGCTCGTCGGAGCATCCAATGCGAGCGTGAATAAAGTTCTATGTACTTTGGATGTAACAGAGGAGGTCGTTGAAGAAGCTATAGATAGGAATTGCCAATTGATAGTAGCCCATCATCCGATCATTTTTTCCGGATTGAAATCACTCACAGGAAGGAATTATGTCGAGAGAACAGTGATTAAAGCAATCCAAAATAACATTGGGATTTATTCGATACACACTAATTTGGATAATGTACTCACGAATGGTGTTAACCAGAAACTCGGAGACATCCTAGGTCTTCAACATACTCGTATATTAAAGCCCAAAGCCAATGTCTTTTCACTTTGCCAAGTCAGGTTTAGAGGTTCTGTGGAAGTTTTTCAAGATAACTTCTCAGAAGTCGACTTTTCAACTATTAAGGTGTCCGGAAGTGACAGTGATTATTCAATTTTGGATTTTCAAATTCCTAAATCTTCTAAATCCACAATATCTGACCTTTTTCAAAAGAACAAGGATATACAATGGTTTCGGTTCTTCGAATCGGATTACAGTGATTATAATATCGGATCGGGTCTTATTGGAAAATTGAAAGAGGAAATGAAGGTAGAAAAGTTTTTTGATCTTGTAAAACAGAAGCTAAAGGTTCCTTTTATTAAGCATACAGGAATTGTAAAAGATTATGTAAATACAGTAGCCCTTTGCGGGGGCGCGGGAGGGTTTCTTTTGAGAGAAGCAATAGGGCAGGGTGCTGATATTTTTCTGACTTCCGATTATAAATACCACGAGTTTTTCGATGCGGAGGATAATATCACCATAATTGATGCAGGGCATTTTGAAACAGAACAGTTCACAAGAGATTTGCTCACAGATTTATTAAATGATAATGGTTTTTCAGCTATTTTGTCTGAAGTCAATACCAATCCTGTCCAATATTATTAGAACTCTCACCTTTATATTTCGAAAAACTTCGTTAACTTAAAGAATTTTCTTAATTTTGTGTCCTTAAAGAAATAAAATAGAGTGATGTGAGTTTTTAGATCACTTTTCTATTAAATACTACACCAGAGATTTGTTATTATGGCAAAAAAAGAAAAAACAATTGAAGAGAAGTTGAAAGAGTTGTATGAATTGCAAACTATCGACTCAGAATTAGATCAGATTGAAGTGTTGAAAGGAGAACTTCCTATCGAGGTAAGTGATTTAGAAGATGAAATCATTGGTTTAGAAACCCGAATCGGCAAAGTAAAGGATCAGATATCTACTATAGAAGATGAGATAGGAAGACATAATACACTTACAAAAGAGAATTTGAGTAATATCCTAAGATATGAAAAACAACTCGATGAAGTAAAAAACAACCGTGAATTCGAATCACTTACCAAGCAAATTGAACTTCAGAAATTAGATATTCAACTGGCTGAAAAGAGAATTAAGGATTCAAAGATGCAATTAGACATCAAAAAGGAGAGTCTTGCTGATGTAGAAGCTAAATTGGATGTCAAGAAAAAAATGCTTGATAACAAGAAAGTCGAATTGGAGAAAATCATTGAGAAGACTGAAAAGGAGGAAGAGAAGCTGAATAAGAAGTCACAGAAAGCTCGTGAGAAAATCGAAGATAGACTTTTAGCTGCTTACGATAAGACTAGAGGTACCTACAGAAATGGAATGGCCGTCGTTACAGTTCAGCGAGATGCTTGTGGTGGTTGCTACAATTTTATTCCACCACAGATCAAGTTGGAGATTTCTCTTAATAATAAGATCATTGCATGTGAGCATTGCGGGAGGGTATTGGTAGATGAGTTCATTATGGAATCATAGTTTCTCGCTGTAGGAAAATCCTAAATACTGTGTAACTCTAGTGAATGGCAGTCATGATTGCATTCAAGTTAAAATATAAAGAGCTGAAGGTTATACTTTCAGCTCTTTTTTTCTAAAAGCATCTACCTGAGTAGTTACAATAAGACAAATGGAATTAGCATATTTAGCAGTTTTGTTTTTCATCACAGCTTTGCTGTACTCCTCGATTGGCTTTGGTGGAGGAAGTACCTATACTGCATTATTAGCGACTGCCGGATTTGATTTCCGGTGGATTCGATTTTTATCTCTGCTTTGCAATAGTCTCGTTACAGGTGGGAATATTTTCAGATTTTATAAGGCGGGGATTAAAGCATTTGTTAGTTTCTGGCCATTTTTATTGCTTTCTGTTCCGGCCGCTTATGTGGGTGGCTTGATAAAGATTAGTCAGGAAAGCTATCTAATAATTCTTGGGATATGTTTAGTAATTGCTTCGGTCATGATAATAGGAGGGCTCGAACTGAGAGGGAGGGACTTGGTAATGTCCATGAAATACAAAACACTTATAGTTGCAATTTTGTCACTGTTATTTGGATTTCTTTCAGGGCTTGTAGGGATTGGGGGTGGGGTGTTTCTGGCGCCGGTTTTGCACTTGATCAATTGGGACAATCCAAAACAAATTGCAGCGATTTCCTCCTTGTTTATTTTTGTAAACTCACTTTCCGGCTTATCAGGGCAAATACAACACATGAGTCTCTTCCAGAATTTAGAATATATATTTATTTTATCCACGGCGGTGATGATAGGCGGATATCTGGGAGCGAAAATTTCTGTCAACATACTGTCACCTCAAGCTGTTAAGATAGGAACAGGACTTTTGGTAGGTATAATAGGAGTGAGGTTAATATTTTCGTAACTATTCACATATGATCAATTTCAATTCAAAAATGTTTATTTTCCGTGATACTTCATCTCTTTTCTTGTCAATAGCGCTGCTATTAACGCCAAAAGCAGATTCGTCTGACGAAAAATAAACTAATTTTGTCTTTTGAAAGCATCTATGTGAATAGTTAAGTAATTTCAAATTTTTAATATGTTAATTAATATTTTAAGTTTTGGTGTCGCAAAAGAAATTGTGGGGCAGCGAAATATCAGATTAGAATGTTCAGATGATATGACAGTCAGGGCATTGCGGGAGAGGTTGTTTGATGATTTTCCGGATTTAAAGCGTTTAAAAAAATTGGCTGTTGCTATCAATGACGAGTATGTGGGGGAGGATGCTATTATAAGAGAAAATGATGAAATAATCTTAATTCCACCGGTTAGTGGTGGTTAAATCTATAAAAATATGATCGAGATAAAATTAAGTGATCAATTGTTGAGGGTAGAGGATGTTCATAGTGTTATGAAGGACATCAGTTGTGGTGCGACTAATATTTTTATTGGCACTGTGCGAGGGGAAAGAAATGGTAGAAAAGTGAAAAAACTTGAATTCGAAGCCAAGGAAAGCATGGCGCACAAGGAAATGCATAAAATAGCGCTCGATGCCAGTAAAAAATGGCCTGTAAAACAAATTTTAATTCAACATCGCCTTGGTGTGGTAGAAGTAGGCGATATTCCTGTTATCATCGCAGTTTCCACGGCACATCGTAAAGAGGCATTTGAGGCCTGCGAATATATTATCAATGAGTTAAAAAGTACGGTTCCTATCTGGAAAAAGGAGGTTTATGAAGATGGTGAGATCTGGGTGTCCAGTCATCCATAAAATGGAACAATGAATGGAAAACCATTAGGCAGCCAACAGGTACTTCGATCTATGTATTAACAAAATAACTATTTAAAATTTGATTGTAAATATTTGAAAGTGGGGCACAAGTTAAAAACTTGCGCCAGCAAGGCTCGAGCCATCCTTAAAATAGAATAATGAAGGAGTAAGAAAAAACATTAAGTATCCCGCTGGGACTTTGTCCTATGTTTTGAAAAAATAATTTTGAAAATAGCCTAAAAAATAGTTTTTAGTTAAAAGGATTTATTGGAGGCACAAGTTACAAACTTGCACCAGCACTGCCAGAATTAGTGATGGCAATCACGAATACTAAATGCTCAGTTAAATTGAAGAATTCACAAATTAAATCTAAAACTACTTTTCCCATTCATTCCTTTCTTCCGGGGTATTGATATTTTTCAGAAAATTCTGATCATTCGTTTTAATAGATTTAACGGAGTGATTAATTAAGAATTTTCGAGGGCAAATATAGCCTAGTGCAAAGGTTTGCAACATAGCAAGATAAGCTTTAGGTTCAAAAATCGTGAAAAGGGGTTCGGGAAAGTCTGTCAGATCATTGTGAAAGCAGGTTGCAAAATGTTTTGTTGACCTTTCCCTTATGAGATGTTGGATTTCGGAATTTGTGATATTGGGCATGTCGACGGCCAAGACTAGCCAAGCAGCGTTGGGATCGGTTTTTAAAGCGCTCAAAATTGCTCCCATAGGTCCCGCATTATTAAATTGATCTAAAATTAAAGGGAAATGACTCAATTCCTCTGCTTGTTCGGGTCTGCAAGATATGTATTTTTCAATTTGATTGTTTTCCAACAAGTTTTTAAGATATTCCCGCTGTTCCATTTGATGATATCTAATGCCACCCTTGTCCTCTCCCATACGGCTACTTTTACCGCCGGCAAGCACCAAGCCTTTTAATTTAGGAATTTTGCCTTGTAAATAAACTTCAAGCGTATTGAAAATATTTTGCTTTTCGTCTATAGAGAATACAGGGCATTGCTGATTTCCATCCCTTATGAAATCCCAAGGTTGTGTCCCATCTTTTGAGATGAACATGAGGATATTGTCAAGCTGATCAAGTCTTTTTTTAATGGAATTTTCCTTTTCCTTTTGAAGAAAAACCACCTGTGCAGCTGCTTGATGATGATTTCCATTGACAAGAATTAGATCATAGGGATTGAGATAAGTATTTCGGAGAATTTTATTATTTAATTGTAATGAGCTTTGGCTAAAATGTTCTCCCTCTTGAATTATTTCAGAAGGAAAAAAACTTTCATTACTCAATTCGTTATGACTTGCATCTATATATAAACTATGGTGTGTTGTAGAAAAATATTTGGATACATCTACACAAAAATCTTTTATACTATTGCAATCAGTTCCTACAAATGCTAATTCTGTCCTGCCCCAAAATCCCAAATACTGTCTTTCAACAGGGGGGTGCTTATCATGCTTTTTCATAAAAATAATCTTTTTTGCCCCCTGTTTTTTCTAAGAGCTTTATCTCGCCGATGACCATCGCCGGACTGAGTGATTTGCACATATCATAAATAGTCAATGCAGCAATACTTGCTCCGGTAAGTGCTTCCATTTCCACACCTGTTTTTCCTGAACTTGTAGCCTCAGAGATGATTTCAAATGTATTTTCATCCGGGAATTGTATAGAAATTTTGCAATTTTCCAGATTTATACCATGGCAAAGTGGAATTAAGTCTGAGGTTTTCTTGGCTCCCATAATTCCGGCGAGAATCGCGGTTTGAATTACAGATCCTTTTTTAGTTTCAATATTTTGGTCGAGCGCAAAATTTTCCAGACCTTGCGGGAGAAATACCTTAGCCGAAGCAATCGCTTTTCGTGAAGTTTCGGATTTAGCAGATACGTCTACCATATTTACTTTTCCATCTTTATCAAGGTGAGAAAACTTATTATCCATTTATTATGATTTTTTTTAGACTGCTAATATAGTAAAATAAAAATAAAAGTTTACCTTTGCACCTCGTTGAAACCCCGCAGTTGGCTTTGCTAATTAAACGGGTATGGAATAACCACTTAAATTTTAACCAAAAATGGCAGTTAAACTAAGATTACAAAGAAAAGGACGTAAAAGAGCTCCTTATTACCACATCGTGGTAGCAGATGCTAGATCACCTAGAGATGGCAAATATATTGAAAGAATAGGATCATACAATCCAATGACTAAGCCCGCTACGATTGAAATCGATCGTGATAGTGCTTTCAAATGGTTGATGAATGGTGCACAACCTACAGATACAGTTAGAGCAATTTTGAGATTCAAAGGTGTATTGTATAAGAAACACCTACATCAAGGTGTTATGAAGGGCGCTATGACTGAAGAGCAGGCTGAAGCCAAATATAATGCATGGATTGAGTCCAAGGATGCAACTATCGCTTCTAGATTCCAACAAGCTGAAGAAGAGAAGGCAGCATTCCACCAAACTGTGTTCGGTAAGAAAAAGGCTGTTGAAAAACCTGTCGCTCCGGCTCCTTCAGTTGAGGCTGAGGCTGAGGTTGAAGCAACACCGGAAGTTGAAAACGAAATAGTTGAGGCACCACAAGCAGAAGCAGAGGTTGCAGCTACTCCTGAAGCAGAAGCAACTGCTCCTGAGGCAGAAACTAGCCCTGAAGTTGAGAAAGAAGCAAGCGAACCTGAAGCAGAAGTGGCTGCTGAGGTTGCTCCTGAAGCAGAAGCTGAGGCAATTGCTCCTGAGGCAGAGACTACAACTGAAGAAGAAGCTGCACCGGTAACTGAGGAAGCTGCACCGATAGCTGAAGAAGCTTCGGAAGAGGTGAAAGCTGAGGAAACTACAGAAACTCCTTCAGATGAGGAAGCTATGACTGAAGAAGAAAAAACAGAAGAGAAGTAAGAGTTTTCTTCAAATAAATTATATAAATCCGATAGGCTGCAAAGTTTATCGGATTTTTTTTCATTTGATGGAAAGGCACAATAATTTTAAAAATTTTACGTTGAAAGGTCTTGTGATTCGATATACTAGTTTTATATCCGAATTTTTTAGGCTGTTAATTTTTTTAGCGGATTTAATATTCTTAACAAGAATTAGTTATCTTTGCATCAGATAAATATCAAGAGACCTGATAAAGCCCTAGTGGTTTTATCAGGTCTCCATTTTAAAAGCGAGAATTTCGGAATAAAATTTTTATTTTTTTCGAAGTAAAAAACCAAATATGGAGACTTTAAACAAAGCGTATCAGGAGAAATTAAATATTATTGCAGAAGCAATTCAAGAGTCGGATGTTTTGAATACTTTTTTACTTGAAGAAGGGGAGGAGGAGTATAAGGAGTTAATCGATCTATTTGAACCTGCAATTGCAGAATTTTATGAAGAAGTAGCCAGTAATCATCCACTTCAGATCATTGATTTGGAACAAAAGTTGTCCGAACCTGAATTCGAAGGTTTGTATCTTCCAAAAATGTTAGGATTCTCTGTATTGCGCGGAGTGGTGGATGATACTTACAAGTATATAAGACCCCAAGATCACTTTAAAGATTTATTGAGGAAGGTTTGTGAGTCTGCTAATTTTGAGATGTTGAAATTGAGGATAGGTCAGACGCTTCAGATCGGCTTTGCTCTCAGCTCGGATATTTGGATTACCAATCTGATAGAATCGTTAGATAATAAGAAGATTAAGCAATTTTTAAATGCCCAAAAACTAGATAAATATAGAACTGTAGAGGGAAGGAAATATGGTTATGTAAAATATAAGCAACAGTTCAGCAATTTGACATTCTATTCCTTCCAAATCCCTGAGACAGCGGCTGAATTGACAGCTTCTTTCCCGGCGATTGAAAACTTCATTTTGACAAGAGCCAAGAAGGATTTAGATAATTCTACTGTAATTCCTGTTTATTTTAAAATGTTGGAAACTAAAATATTGCATACTGCACCTGATTTTCCGAAACTTTTACTACTGGCGGGCAATTTTTTAGAGTTAGAATCGAAGGAGCAAACGAAGTTGGGAAAAATATTTAAAAATATAGACAATAATGAAACATTTAATAATAAATATTTCCAGTATTTAAAGGATCTCCTAGAAGCTAATGAACCTGTTAACGGTATTTCAGATGTAAATATGCAGGAAGTTATTGGAGATGACGCTTCCACTGAAATTGGACATTATTATAATACCACCTCGGAGTTGTTTATCGATAACCTGCTGGAAGAGGAGATTATTGACAAGGTCAAGACTTTCTATGCGAAATATGATGGTTTATCCTTAAATAACGAATGCCTCAGATTAAATATTTTGAAGCATTTCAAAGAGGCGTTTACAGAAATTCCTGCTGATGATTACCAGAGATGGTTTGAATTAAATAAGACTTTTGCAGTGTATATGGATATTTTTCAAAATGAAAGGTTCAATTTAGCATTGAAAGATATTACTGTGAGATTTATAAAAAAATTAATTAAAATATATACGGATAAAAGAGGTCGTGAATATCAAGATATTAAGAAGTTCTCTTCAAGAATATTTTTGGATTATGGATTCTACTCCGATAAAGAGATTAAAGAATTCTTTAAAACTCCTAGAGTTAAAAAGGCTTAATCAAGGTAATAAAGAAGAAAGATAAAAAGTGATGCTCTAAAGGTGTCACTTTTTTTGTAAATATTCGTTAACGCTATATATTTTTCATGAATTTATCACTTTCTTTGTACAAGAGTTCGAAGTGTATTTACACTTAGAAAAAAAATGTCGAAGAGCAAAAGCTTATTTGGAAATCTAAAGTCAGACTTTGCGTCGGGACTAGTTGTATTTCTTGTTGCCCTACCCTTATGTCTTGGTATAGCATTGGCTTCCGGTGCACCTTTATTTTCAGGAATTATAGCTGGTGTTGTCGGAGGTATTATTGTTGGCTCCATTAGTAATTCTCATATTTCTGTTTCCGGACCGGCGGCTGGTTTGACTGCTATAGTACTGGTAGCAATTTCAGATTTAGGTACATTTGAATTATTTCTTGCTGCGGTAGTAATAGCGGGGATTATACAATTAATTCTAGGCTTTCTTCAAGCCGGAAGCATTTCCAATTATTTTCCTGCCAATGTTATCGAAGGTATGCTAGCGGGTATCGGGATCATTATTTTCTTGAAACAAATTCCTCATGCTTTGGGATTTGATGCCGATTATGAAGGGGATATGGCATTCTGGGAGAATGGTGGTAGGAATACATTGACTTCCATTGGGGAGGCATTTTATCAAGTGCAACCGGGGGTTGTTATAGTCACTCTAGTTTCTTTGTTGATATTAATATTCTGGGACAAGGTAGAATTTTTGAAGAAAATAAAGTTGGTACCTGCTGCTCTTGTTGCAGTAATCGTTGCCATATTAATTAATGAGGTGTTTATTGCAACCGGTAGCCCTTGGCTTATAACGTCGGAGCACCTTGTAAGTTTACCGGTTCCTCAAAATTTCAATGAGCTAAAAGCAATTATTATAACACCTGATTTTTCCGGTTTAGGAAATTCAAAGGTTTATGTAGTTGCCATAACAATAGCCATTGTTGCTTCGATTGAAACATTACTATGTATCGAAGCTTCTGATAGGATGGATCCCCTCAAAAGATATACGAGCACCAATCTGGAATTGAAAGCTCAAGGAGTGGGGAATATTCTGAGTGGAATGCTCGGTGGAATTCCAATGACCTCAGTAATCGTTAGATCATCAGCGAATGCCAATGCCGGAGCTAAAACTAAAATGTCAGCAATTATTCATGGTATTTTACTCCTTGTAAGTGTTCTGACTATTCCCTTTTTATTGAATAAAATTCCTTTGGGAGCGTTGGCAGCGATATTGCTTCTGATTGGTTATAAATTGGCTAAGCCGTCAATGTTCCGTTTGTTTTATTCTAAAGGGAAATATCAATTTATACCCTTCGTAGCAACAGTCATTGCGGTGGTATTTACAGACTTACTTAAGGGTGTGGCCTTGGGGATGTTAATCAGTGTGTTTTTTGTTCTAAAAGGGAATTTAAAGAGAGCTTATTATTTCAGAAAAGGAGAGTATCATGAAGGGGATATTATTCATTTAGATTTGGCACAAGAGGTTTCCTTTTTAAATAAAGCTTCGATTAAATTGACTTTAAAACATTTGCCGGAAAATAGCAAGCTGATCATTGATGCCTCTACTTCTATTTATATTGCACAGGATGTATTAGATTTAATACACGAGTTTAAGGAGTTTACAGGCCCTGAGAAAAATATTGAAGTACAATTAATTGGTTTCAAGGATTCTTATAAATTACATAATACTGCTGAGGAAAGTAGAAATGTCAGCTCTTTGAAAAATGGCGGATTAGGTACAGAAAAGGAACTGATCCAAGAACTTCAGAAAAAGAATAAAGACGAAATTTTATAGGTGGAGTAACTACTCAGGTATGATCAATTTCTATCTAAAAAAGTTTCTTTTCCGTGATACTTCGTCTCTTTTCGTGTCAGTAGCGCTGCTATTAACAACAAAAGCAGACTCGTCTGACGAAAAATAATTCATTTTTATCTT
>CALCSX010000388.1 GCA_937894165.1 uncultured Saprospiraceae bacterium
ACATCCTGGATAGATAAAGTCATGCAAGAAAATTCTTTTAGCTATGAAATTATCTATATTAATGATGGCAGTACTGATAATTCATGGTCAGTTATAACTGATTTACAAAAAACGTACAATTCCGTTAAAGGCATCAGTTTTAATCGAAACTATGGAAAGTCGGCAGCGCTGCATGTGGGCTTTGGCGAGGCTACAGGTAATGTAATTATTACAATGGACGCAGATCTTCAAGACAGTCCCGAGGAAATACCTGAATTGTATAATCTCATTTTCCACCATCATTTTGATCTTATATCAGGATGGAAGAAAAAACGCTTTGATCCGCTTAGTAAAACAATTCCAACTAAACTTTTCAATTGGGCAACCCGAAAAGTTAGTGGTTTAAGACTACATGACTTTAATTGCGGTTTAAAAGCTTACAGAAGAAAGGTTGTCCACTCTATAGAAGTTTATGGTGAAATGCACCGCTACATTCCATTTATTGTGGCAAATGCAGGTTTTAAAAAAATCGGCGAAAAGGTGGTTCAACATAGGCCTAGAAAATATGGAAAGACAAAGTTTGGGATAAGCAGGTTTGTAAATGGCTTTCTGGATTTACTTTCAATATATTTTATAGGTAAATTTGGAAAGAGGCCAATGCATTTTTTCGGCCTCATAGGTACTTTATTTGTAATTTTTGGATTAGTTATCTTAGGTTTCCTAAGTGTGGAAAAATTGTTTTTCAAAGTGGGTGGCATGACGGAAAGACCTTTGTTTTACTTTGGGATCTTAAGTTTTATCGTAGGTACGCAAATCTTCGCTACCGGTTTTATTGCAGAACTCATCAGTAGAAATTCCCCTAATCGTAACCATTATCTCATTGATGAAAAGTTAAATTTACCTTCCAAGTAAATATCCATCGATTCAGGATCGAATTAAATTTTTAATTAATATGAGCCAGGACGAAATCGAGAATTACGAGCCTACGATTAGCATCCTTATGCCGGTAAAAAACACGGGTCGGTTTTTAGAAGAATGTATAGAATCGATTCTTAATCAGACTTATACACATTGGGAATTATTAGCTGTTGACGATCACTCTGAGGACAATTCAATAGAAATCTTGAAGGCGTTTGCAAATCGCGACAACAGGATTATTCCAATAAATAATATAGGCCACGGAATCATAGTTGCTTTAAAAACGGCCTTCCAACACAGTTCAGGAAAATATATAACTAGGATGGACTCCGATGACATTATGAAGTCTGAAAAGTTATATATCATGTTGAATCAATTAGTTGAAAATGGTACCGGGCATATTGCGATCGGTCTCGTATCGTATTTTTCTGAAGAGCAATTGGGGGATGGATATCTCAGTTATGAGCGATGGTTGAATGGGCTGAGCAGAGAGGGGCGGAACTTTGAGGAGATCTACAAGGAGTGTGTCATCCCCTCCCCCTGTTGGATGGTGAGTCGGGAGGATTTGGTCAGGTGCGGAGGCTTTGAATCGGATGTTTATCCAGAGGATTATGATTTGTGTTTTAGGTTTTATAAAGGAGGCCTGCGCGTGGTCCCGGCTACAGAGGTTTTACACATGTGGAGAGATTACAGTGATAGAACTTCTAGAATTGACGCGCACTATAGTGATAATAGTTTCTTGGATTTGAAGGTTTCCAATTTTCTAGATATGACATTAAATACCACAAAGGAGCTAATTCTCTGGGGTGCCGGCAAGAAAGGGAAGAAAATCGCACAAATCCTGCTAAAGAATGAGATTCCATTCACCTGGATTTCCAATAACAGGAAAAAAGTGGGCTTGGAAATTTATGGCAAGTCGATTAAGGACGAAAATGAAAATGAAATAGGGATGAATCAGCAATTTATTATCGCTGTTGCTAATAAGGCAGAGCAGGGGGAGATTCAATATCGGCTGGAAGGGAAAGAGTTTTATATGTTTTGTTAAATTTCTCGAGTTTCGAGAAT
>CALCSX010000389.1 GCA_937894165.1 uncultured Saprospiraceae bacterium
CCGCGTGAGCTACCCGTAGGACTCGGTGCCAAGCTGCGTAACGAAGTGGAGCGGGCGCAGGTACGGAACTCCGGAGGACAGCGACCTGACCTAAGTTAATATCTATTTAATCGCAGCAAAAAATCCCAAATACTTCGAAAACCTTGTCTTTAGAATTCTCTTTTCAGCAAGATCGAATTTGTTGATAATCTAAGAACAACAAGAATCACATTGAGAATATTAACCGGTCAGGGCACGCCCTAAATCAAACCCTTCCTTCCTATCTTATGCACCATTAACTGCCCCATCGACATGGCTCTGCTCTTCGCCTCCTCTGCCCTCTCTCCCTCAAAATGCTCGTCAATAGTCTCGTGCCAAAGCTTCATCCAGCGCTCAAAATGCTCCTGCTTCAATGGCTCCTGCTTGTTGATTTCAATGTGCTTGATCATGGGATTACCGCGATAGCTGACCTGATCGAGTAGAATTGACTCCCAAAAGCTGTACATTATCGGCAAATGACTGTCCCAGTTGACCTGCATCACTTCGGTAAAAATGTAGCCGATGACCTCGTCCTTCTGTATTTTCACGTAAAACGAATCGACAAGAAGTCGAATGTCTTCAATGTTTTCTATATCCTTGTTCATAGTTTTCTTAAAATTAACAATTTATCAACAAAAAGTTATTGACTTCGTCGAACTTGGGTTTCGTAATGCTTCAGCTTCTAGCTTCTAGCTTCTAGCAGTGGAAACAACCATTAACAATTAACAATTAACCATTATTACGTACTCCCGCCCACGGATTCCTCTGAAACCAAGAAATTGCCACCATTCACAATTAACAATTAACCATTAACCATTATTTCACAGCTCCTCCACAAAATAATTCAGCGCCATCATATAGGATTTCAAACCGAATCCCGAAACCAGCCCTATTGTTGTCTCTCCTATCACAGATCGTCTGCGAAAATCCTCCCGCCCGAAGATATTAGAGATATGTACCTCGATGACCGGCACGTTGATGGATCTGATAGCATCTGCTATGGCAATGGAATAATGGGTATAGGCACCGGCATTGAGCAGAATTCCGTCCTTATCCAGTCGCCATTCATGCAATTTGTCAATGATAGCCCCTTCGTGATTGCTCTGATGATAAGTGAGCTCCAAGCTAGGATATTCCTGCTGTATCCTCTCGAAGAAATCACCAAAAGTGGTATTACCGTATATATGAGTCTCTCGCTCACCCAAAAGATTGAGGTTTGGTCCATTGATGATCCCGATTCGCTTCATAATAACAATTAAATATTTTAGTATTCTTTTTTCAGGTTTGTCGACCTAATTAATTTTTTGTGTCCAATATTTTGCTAGTAGAAATACACTCCAATCCTTTTAACTGCTGATTAGTTAATGTCCGCACGATAACTAACTATTTCAAACTCGCTGATAAGAAAATTCCAAAGACAAGGCTTTCGAAGAATTTGAATCCAAGGAGTTTATAAAAGATAAATGACTGATTCAAATACAAGAATAACGCAGTATTTGGGGTTTTCTTGCAGCGACTAATTTGCCATATCCGATAAAAATTTTATCCTCACCAACTTAATTTCATCCTCGGTAATATCCTCTTCCTTCAAAACCTTGTAAGCCTCTTGAATAGAATCATTTTCGGCTTCCATAAAATAATCAGCAATTTCCTCGCGCGCGTATTCATCCACGGCATCTTCGAGATAATAATCTATATTCACCTTGGTTCCGGCAGAAACAACACTGTACAACTCATCCATGAATTCCTCCATACTCAGATTGTTAGTGCTGGCTATGTCTTCCAGCGGTATTTTCCTATCAATACTTTGGATGATAGCTACCTTAATTTTAGATTTATTGGCAACAGACTTGATAACAATATCCGATGGGCGATCTATTTCGTATTCATCGACATAAGTGCTGATAAGTTCAAGAAACGGCTTGCTGTATTTCTTAGCCTTTCCAACATTCACCCCCGTAATATTCAGCATATCCTGCTCAGTAAGCGGATATTGTGTCGCCATATCTTCGAGGGATGGATCTTGAAATACAACATAGGGTGGCACATTATGTTTCTTAGCCACCTTCTTTCGCAGATCTTTCAACATACTTACCAATTGCTCGTCGAGAACGGATGGTTGAGGTTTTGCATCTTCGAAATTAGCCTCCTGCTCTTTGAAGGTAGAATTCAATGCCAACTTGATTTCAGATGGTTTCTGAATAAATTTTCGGCCTTTATCCGACAATTTCAATACCCCATAAGCCTCGATATCCTTCCACACATGATTCATCAAGATGGACTGGTTGTATATTGTATTCCATAAATTGGGATCTTTGTCAGCTGCTGCGCCAAAAAGGCTTAATTTTTCTAGATTATAATCTTTTATTTTCTGAGTAGCTTTGCCTTGCATAAACTCTGAAAGGGTCTTGGTGTCGAATCTTTCGTCGGTCATTTCAATAGCTTTCAAAGCCATTGTAAACTCCTCTGTCAATTCTACTTTTTCTTTCGGATGTTTACAGTTATCGCAGAGATCGCCACATCGGCTTTCGTCGTAAATTTCTCCAAAATAGTTAAGGAGAAATAATCTTCTACAAGCTGCAGTTTCAGCGTAATTCATCACTTCCTGCAACAATTGAAAGCCCATTTCACGCTCGGCAACAGGCTTGTCACGGAGAAACTTCTCCAGCTTATGAATGTCAGACGGAGCATAATACGCTACACATTTAGAATAGATGCCATCTCTTCCCGCACGACCTGTCTCCTGATAGTAGTTTTCAATACTTTTCGGCATGTCGTAGTGAATCACAAAGCGGACGTCCGGCTTATCGATCCCCATTCCGAAGGCGATAGTCGCACAAATAATATCTATTTCCTCCATTATAAAATCATCCTGCGTCTTCACTCTTTGCTTAGCGTCAAGTCCGGCGTGATAGGGAGCTGCTTTGAAACCGTTTACATTCAGGAATTGAGCTAAATCCTCTGTCGCCTTTCGGCTTTGGAAGTAGATAATTCCGGAACTTCCTTTCATTTCACTAATCACCTGAACAATGCTCTTTAGCGTTTGATCTTTCGAGATTTTTGGTTTGATCTCGTAATATAGGTTGTCCCTGTTAAAGGAGGACATGAAAGTATTCACTGTTTTGAGCCCAAGATTTTTGACAATATCGGACTGGACTTTAGGCGTAGCGGTAGCAGTAAGAGCGATGACGGCGATATTGTCGTCAATCGTTTCTATCATTGTACGAATATTTCGATATTCCGGGCGGAAGTCGTGCCCCCACTCAGAAATACAATGCGCTTCGTCTACTGCTATAAAGGAAATCTTTACGGACTGAAACAATTCGATATTCTCCTCTTTGGTAAGTGTTTCCGGAGCTATATAAAGCATTTTGGTTCTCCCGGACATTATATCGGCTTTCACCTCTTTGATCTGAGTGCGATTCAGGGACGAATTGAGAAAATGCGCTACCGATCTATCCTGGCTGTAGCCACGAATGGCATCAACTTGATTCTTCATCAAGGCGATTAGTGGGGAGATGATCAATGCTGTTCCTTCAGAAAGGAGAGCCGGCAACTGGTAGCACAGCGATTTTCCGCCCCCCGTAGGCATTATTACGAAAGTGTCTTGGCCGTCAAGCAGGGATTCAATGATTTCCTTTTGATTCCCCTTGAATTTATTAAATCCAAAATACGTCTTTAGTGATGATTCTAAATTTCTTGTCTCTGTCAACATTTGAAAAATTATTCTTTGATGTTCTAATACTATGCTCTTAGCTTCTACTTTTAAACTCTTGAGAAGTCAAAAATATTCTTCAAGTCCCTTTTTAGCTTTGATTTGATTATAAATCCGGATATCTCACGGAGAATACTTAAAAATACTAAAAACTTGACAATATTTCCCCTCTTTTCCAAATTTTATTTGAAAACTTATGGTAATTAAATAAGAATGACGAATATAAATGGTAAATACCCTGATAATTAAGCAATCGTTAACTTTTCAGCCTACGAAAATATTTAAAATTTCCCGGATATATTTCTTCGGGAGAATTAAAGTTGTCTGAGAACGCTCTTTGTTTGATTGTATTTCGTTAGGAGACAAAAAAATCATAATAAAGGAAATAATTATTTGCCGAATGTAAATGTTATGGTTAGTGCTTAAGGATTTTTAAAGATTATTGTGAGGGGCCTACCCTGCGGGTCGCTACGTTTCAGGCTCGCTATTCGCTCGGTCCTATGGACTTCCTTCGCGGTGCTGCGGAACCTTTCACATCGCTAGGCCGGGATGAAGTGGAGGGAATTAATTACGAATTAAAAATTTGGCCGGAGACGACCTTCCATAATGTTCTTAATTAGGAATTAAATTATAATTTTCAACACATTTTAGACGCATAGCAGTGCGTCTCTACTGTCTGAACCATGATTCGCTTGATTTTAGGATTTCTTGATTTTACCTCCCAATTCATCCTTATGTGAATTTAATAATAATTTTCAACACATTTTAGACGCACGGCAGTGCGTCTCTACGATTCGTGTATTCGTGGCTAAAAACAAATGCCACAGGCATCCCCTTTGCGCCCTCTGCACCTCTACGGTAAACTGTCTGAACCATGATTTGCTTGATTTTAGGATTTCTTGATTCTACCTCCCAATTCAATCTTTATGTGAATTTAATAATAATTTTCAACACATTTTAGACGCACGGCAGTGCGTCTCTACGATTCGTGTATTCGTGGCTAAAAACAAATGCCGCAGGCATTCCATCTGTGTTAAATCTGTGGAATCCGTGTAATCTGTGAGCAACCAAAAAATGCCGCAGGCATTCCGAACCTCCCTCAGCGGAAATCCGCGAAATCTCCGGGAGACTCCTCATGCCAAACGCATCCAAGCCGAAGTCCCAAAAACCCCAATCCCCTCCCTAACCCAAGAACCTGCCCAACCCAGAACCCGGAACGAGCCGTCAGGCGATGGTTACTGAGCTCCGTCGAAGTAAAGTGCTTTTGACCAATATGCGATCCGTGCCTTTAAACTAAATTCTATCGATTACTTGCTCAAACCAATAGATGAAGAAGAGTTTGCAAAGGCTATTAATAAGTTCAAAAATTGGAATTCCAATCAGTTTCCGGATCTAAGTTTATTAAAAAATATGATTCTTCAAACTGAAAAATCCTTTAAAAGCCGTTTTTTAGTTAAAATTGGCGAAAGAATCGTCAGTATTAAGACCGACGATGTCGCTTTTTTCTTTAGTCAAGATAAATCAACTTATTTACAGACTTTTGAACGGAAGAAATATATAGTCGATTTTACTTTAGACCAAATTGAGGAGGCTGTGGATTCGGCAAGATTTCATCGCATCAACAGAAAATACCTGACTTCACTGGAGGCTATCGGAGAAATTCATTCCTATTTTAATAGTAGATTAAAAGTCAAACTTCTACAGCATGATGACAATGAAATACTTATAAGCAGGGAAAAAGTTCAGACTTTTAAGGATTGGCTGGGGCAGTGAGGGGAGGAATAACATCCATCGCATCTTTCCACAATTCTAAGCCCCAAAAAGCCTCCCTCCACCACTTCCCAATTCCGTTTTTTTACCTAAATTGCTCAACAAATAATATTTGTCATTAAAATCTTAAATCATTGGAACCACAACTCTATCAACTCCAATCCCGCTACCAAAAAGCCATCCTATTCGCCGCCCGCAAGCACCAAGGTCAGAAAATACCCGGCACCGATCTGCCCTACCTTGTCCACCTATCCAATGTGGCCATGGAAATTTTGATCGCTTCAGCGACACTAACAGACTTCGATGTGCCTTTCGCCACCACACTGGCACTATTGCACGACACTCTCGAAGATACGGATACAACTTATGAAGAATTAAGCGCTGAATTCGGGAAAAATATCGCTGAGTCCGTTACTGCCCTGACTAAGGATCCGAGTTTAGAAAAGAAGGAGAAAATGATTAAAAGTCTCGATGCCATCAAAAAACTTTCTAAAGAAGTATGGATGGTGAAAATCGCAGATCGTATCACCAACTTACAAAAACCACCATCCCACTGGGACAATGACAAAATATACAATTACTGGAAAGAGGCTGTTGACATACATAATCATCTTTTCATTTCCAACAATTACCTATCCCTCCGGCTCGGCCACCAGATTCAGGAATATCAGCAATACGTTAAAATTCCACCCGATAATATTAATAGTGAAATCCCACCATCCCATAATTCCATATGAGAGCGCAGGATTTTGAATTTATCATCCATGACAAACCTAATCGGGCTTTATTTAATCAATATATTGATCGAATAATTAAGGATTTCAATGGTCATCTTTTGGTAAGAATGGAAGATTTAGATATCATATATTGTGATTTCTCGATTCAGTCTGAAACATTGACACTTCATCAGGACACCTATTTAGGTATAAGCATATATCCTCAACAGATGAAGGATGCTAATCCGAATGCCCGTGATCTGGCCCTGAAAATATTCTATCGACTCCGTTATCCAATCGAACATGAGCAGACCTGGGTACTTTTCGAAAATGGAAGGGAAGATGAGATAAATTACCTGCTTGATATAATTATAGAATTGCGCAAAATCAAAGGTTCTGCTAGCAAAAAAATTCTTTTAGAAAATAGCCCCTCGCCTAATTCTTGTCGCATTTGCGGATCAGAAATTACAGGTAAATACATGGATTTTATTCACTATTCAGTTTGTCAGAAGTGTGACAATAAATTCATAAAAAGTAAAAACTTTGAGGACATTCTGGATTCAATGCCTAAAACAATTAAGTTTGTAGGGTAATTTTTTAAATTTAGGAATCATTTTCTATAAATACTGCGTTAATATTATTCGGGGAGGTTTCAATCCGGCATTTTACAAAGCAAATCTCATAATCAGGAATGGGTAAATTCAAATTTTTTCAAATTATTCTTCTTTTACTTTTCATTTCAGTGGGAGCAATAGCGCAATTTGTCACTGTATCTAATGATATCAATATCAACCGAGATACCTATTATGAGCTTCTCGGCAAATACGGAAAAGAAATTCTTCTTTTGGAAGAAAGCCCTACTGCACTTACAATGCGAAAATTGGATGAAAACCTGAACCTGACAGGTGGTAAAAGGCTGGAATTGGGCCATGCTAAAACCCGGGTAATAGGATATGTTGCTTCAAGAAAGAATTTTAATGTAATTTTTGCCACCTACTCCCGCGATAGTATCAATGTAATCCAACACAAATACGATCCACAAGGGAACAAACTAATGGATTCGAATATCGCCTTGATTTACAAGCCTTTGATCAATCCTAGGTTTGATTTCTTGATGAGCGAAGATAAAAAACAAGGCGTCATTTTCAAAGCGGGGTCGAAAAGTTCCATTGATATTTACGGATGGAATTTGGAAACCGGTGAGTCACTCTATACACGTTATCTGGATCTTTCTAATTTACCTGTCGACCTGTCAAACTTTGCTCTGACAGTGGACAATCAAGGCCATTTGTATTTCAAATATGAAACTTTCGTTAAGGATTCAAAAAACCTCAGAAAATTAATTTTTGTGAAATTTGATCCCTTTGTCGGCACTATCATGGAACAAGAGATATTGCTGGATGATCTTTTCATTACCGACAGCCAGATGGTCATTGATAATATGAATAATGAGGTTAATCTTGTTGGACTGTTCTCCAATAAGAGATATGGTTCCAACATCGGATCACTCCTTATTAAAATGGATAGAAGTTTTCAAAAACCCGCCGTTATAGCCAACCACGCATTCGGGCGGCAATTGCTATCTGATTATCATGGTGAGAAAACACCGGATGCCCAAGTAATTCCCAATCTTCAGGTGAAAGAATTAATCATGAGAATTGATGGAGGGATAATGGCTATTTTAGAAGATAATAAGGAATTTGCTCGACGAAATTTTGTAGGGAGAAGGGATATTTATGGTATGGGACCCTCCAATTATTCTGTAGATTATTATTACGAAGACCTCATCGCGATCACCTACAGTCCCAATGGAAAAATTCACTGGGAAAAAGTTTTGCCAAAGCGCCAGTATAGTTTTGATGATGAGGCACTTTACTCCTCATTTTTTCTGCTAAAAACACCTAAAAGCCTTAGACTCCTTTATAATGATGAAATCCGCAGCGAAAGCACTGTCTCAGAATATATAATTGAAGGAAATGGTGGAATTAAAAGGAAGGCCTTAGTTTCTACAGCTAACCAAAATCTCAAACTTCAATTGAGAAATTCCCTTCAAGTGGGTGCTAATGAGGTGATTATTCCCAGTATTAGAGGCCGAAAGCTGAGGTTTGTGAGAATAATTTACCCGCCGGAGCAGATTAATTAGGCACAGCTTAAATTGCTGGCTTAATGATGCGATTCAAATTTCGATAATGAAAGAAATAGTGCCGTTAGGCACTTAATGTGGGTAGAATTTCAATAAACATTTTTACAGATGCTGTAGGTATCGAATATCATTATTGAAAGAGTTTAAAAGAAGAATTTAATAATTGTTAAGAGCTTATTGAAAACCTTAATGACCTCAATCCCTTCTATATAACTCTTTCCGTTTTCATGCTATTTAACACTGATGCTGGCGCAAGTTTGTAACTTGTGCCCCTCAGATCTAATCTTCTAAAAAATCTTCTAAAGTTATTTTCATCAAAACATAGGCAATTACCTAGCGGGATACTTAATGGTTCAAAAAACCCCATGCTGGCGCAAGTTTGTAACTTGTGCCTCTACTCAAACTTTTTATTACCACTGCTGGCGCAAGTCTGTAAATGTTTTCTTGTAAAATTCCAATGCTTTCGTAAGTTTGCAAATGTACCCCATCTTAATGAAAACCTTAATGCCTCTTAATTCCTTCTATATAACTCTTTCTGCTTTCATGCTTTCCCAACTCTATTGCTGGCGCAAGTTTGTAACTTGTACCCAATAGATCTAATCATTTATTAATGTCTTGTTAAGTTATTTTCATCAAAACACAGGCTACTGCCTAGCGGGATACTTAATGGTTCAAGAAAAACTAGTACCAATTACATTGCTGGCTCAAGTTTGTAACTTGTGCCTCACACATTCTTTTACCTAAATTTTTTAAGCCATTTTTTATTTATTATTTTCAAACCAATAATAGATCTCTATCGGAGCACTACTTAATGGTTCAAGTAAACAACATCAATTTTTGGCTCAGATTGTTTTGATAATTTAATGGCTTTATCACTCTTCGCTTATCCTCTATTGAATCACCGTCGTATCCCTTGTCGCTGACAAACCGGTAAAAATCCCCAATGGATTGCCACTCCCTGACAAATTAGTATGTAATTGTCCCGGCTGAATAAAAGGTCCGCCCGCATTGCCTGCATTGACTACACTGTTGTAGAATTTATAATAATCCTCTCCCATATTAATGATTACATTAATGAGCCTGCTCCCCACATTATACTCAAATCCGGTTCCAAAAACCAATTGAGGTGAAGCAAATAAATCTTCTGTTGTAAAATTTTGTATCAATGAATCTTGCGTTTCACTGAATAGCATCCTGCGATAATAATTTTCGGTATTCGAAAAATCTGTAATATAAGTTAAAAGCCTATACATACCCTCATCATTTCTCTCCACCACAATGCTATCAATCGGTACATGCGGCAATATTTGTGTCTCCCCGAATACTGTATCCCCATTGGGTAAATCTATCTCTAATCTAAAATCCACTCCCTCCAGATTGGGTACCACCAGATCAGAGTAATAATTATACAATTTGCCATCGTCAGCTCCTAATACAAATCGATTCTCCAATGTCACGACGATATTATTGTAGGTAATCCTTACCTCTGCTTCATTGTAAAGCAAATTCTCATACGTTTCAAAAATATCCTCGAGAAGGAAGGGATCAAAATAAGAAGCAGTATTCGTCATCAACAAGCGAAATGGCTGCCCCGGTTCCAAATAGCATTCGATCATAGGTTGCGCATCGTAGTCCGGTAGATCAATTTCTATCTCCTTTTCCAAATTGCATGATTGCAAAAAAGCCATCATCAAAAGTCCTATTAAAAATATACTTAACTGCTTCATCATCAATTAAAATTTAAAATTCCATGTAACAGAAGGTAATATTGGAAACAAACTTACCTGCTTAGCCGTCACCTTAAAAGGAAGCTCTCCTATCTCCTGCCCTTCCAACTCCACCGTTCTAAACTCCGGTTCTAAAAACAAAAAGTACGGATTTCTCCTATCATAAGCATTGTAAATAGAGATGGTCAAATCACTATGACCCCATGAAGGAAAGAAATTAATCACCAAACCCAAATCCATCCTATGATAATCCGGCATCCTCGTCGTATTTCGATCCCCATACACAGATGTAATGGGACTATTTGGCTCCCCGCTTATTCCTTGATAATAGGATCTCCCGGAGGGTAACCAAGTCAAATCGCCTGATCCATAAACGAATGTCCCTGTGACCGTCAAACGGCGATTGATTACATACAAAGCAACAACAGAAAGATCATGGCGTCTGTCATATCGAGGTCTGAAATACCTGCCCTCCATTATTTGACTCCCATCGAGAGATTCGAACTCCCCCCTGTTGATCCATGCTAAAGTATATCCTATCCAGCCCTGAAGCGTTCCTGTCTTCTTTTCTAGTGTAAATTCTATCCCCGTCGCATAGCCTTTACCGAAAGCAAACTCATTTTCAAGATCTTCGTTCAAAAACAAATTCGCATTGTCCTTAAACTCAAGCTGATTCTGCAAATACTTATAATATCCCTCCACCTCAAAATACAAATTTTTACCCAACATACCCGCAACACCTACCGCTACTTGATCCGAAATCTGAGGCTTGGTATTCTCTGTCGTGGGATACCAGACATCCGTTGGCAGAGACACGCCCGAATTAGCTATCAAATGGACATATTGTGACATCCTTGCATAACTGCCTTTCAAGGAAAGTCGATCCGTTAAGCTATATTTTGCAGATAATCGAGGCTCAGGATTAAAATAAAAAGCATTCCCATTGGCAAATCCTGAAAGTCGCAAACCGGCATAAAGTTTCGTCTTACTATTCACCTCCCACTCATCACTTATATGTGCAGCCATCTCATAACCGTCCAACTCACTTCCGGCGTTAAAATTTATAGTCCCATCATCTGCGCCCGCACGCAATCTACCAATTGAAAAAGTATGGTAGGTTCCTTCAATACCGAATTTCAAATTGTGCCCTCCACCAATGTTATAAAAATAGGAGTGTTTCAAAGAATAATCCTTCACAGATGAGCCAAAATTGAATGAGAAACCGGGAAGAGTATTGGTAATATCATATTTATAATTACTGAAAATGGCAGTTGTATTGGAAAACAACTTCGTGCCAAAAACATGATTCCACCTACTCGTTAAGGTTGAGTTACCCCAGTCAAACCCGAAATTGAACGATTCACTATTAAAGGCAAATACATCCCGCCCGAAATAACCCGATACGAATATTTGATCCTTGTCAGTAATTTTATAATTCAATTTGGCATTTAAGTCATAAAAATTATAGCCCGGGATCGGATTATAATTCTCATTTTGTGCATTGGCCCTATTAATAGAGTTGGTGATGAGATCAACGTATGTTCTCCTACCGGATACAATAAATGATCCTTTGTCCTTGACGATCGGCCCTTCGAGTGTAACCCGAGAGGTAATTAAACCGATTCCTCCCGAACCTGAAAGCTTTTGGTTGTTTCCATCCTTTAAGCGAACATCGATCACTGAAGATAATCTACCCCCGTATTCGGCAGGAAAACCCGCTTTGTACACTTTCAAATCCTTCACTGCATCAGCATTGAAAGTGCTAAAAAAACCGAATAAATGATTGGGATTATACACTACAGCCTCGTCTAGTAAAATTAAATTTTGATCCGGTCCGCCGCCTCTGACTATTAAGCCGCTAGAACCTTCGGAGCCTGATTGAACACCGGGCTTCAATTGGACTGTTTTTAAAATATCTACTTCCCCGAAAAGTGCCGGGAGAAGTTTAGCCTCTCGCACATTAATCGTCGTCACCGACATCTCGGTAGAATTCATTCTGTCCCTATCAGACTCCGCTTTCACCACTACTTCTTCCAGATCCACACCACTTGAAAGATAGACATCCAACTTCTGATCTCTATCAGCCAGCACACGCACTACCCTGTCAGCATAGCCGACATAACTTATCCTGATATCAACACTGTCAGGAGATGTAGGTATATTGAGAGAATAAAAACCGTATTCATTGGACAAAGTACCCTTCTCATAATCAGACTGATAGACACTGGCACCAATCATTGTCTCACCATTTTCTAAATCAAAAACTGTTCCTGATATATTGACATTCTGCCCTAATACCGGCGCACTAATACCAAAAACGAGGAGGATAAAAAACAGTAAAATTTCCCTTTTCATTCTGATTTTTATTGTAGAACTAACGTTGATGAGGTTCCGTAATTCAAAGTCGGATATTAAAAAACAAAGGATTTCTCACTGATGATCAATCCTTAATGACTCAAATTCCGGAATAAAAATTACTTTCCTGAGAATACAAGAAAGTGAACGAAAACCTTCAACTAAAGTTGTGAAGAAAATGATAGTTAACAGAATTTTTCAGACCAAATGTCGAACTTTTTCGATTAACTAAATTTCCTATTCAGGAAGATACTGAAAGTTTTGGTTATACACATAAATTAACAGCGAAACTATCAGGATGATTGTAATAACTAATCCTAAGATAACATACCCTTTCTTACCTGCATTTTCTATATGATCCATAGCTGATTTTTATATTGATGCAAATATAGTAAAAAAAACCTTTCCTATTCTGACTGGGGAATGTGAATTTTATATTTTTTCATATTCTTTTTGTTTGGGGCCTCCCCTTGCCACTCCATATAAAAATACCTTCCATCAAGTAATGAAATATAATTCCCAAATTAACTTATCAGCAAGGGGCGCTACGTTCCGGGCTCGCTGTTCGCTCGGTACTTCGTACTTGTTTCGCTGCGCTACACTGACCCTGCACATCGCTAGGCCGGATACCACATCGACAAGACTATTATTAAATATTGATATATTGCAAACGG
>CALCSX010000390.1 GCA_937894165.1 uncultured Saprospiraceae bacterium
ACCTATGAGAAAAATAATAGCGTCCATCAACATAACCCTCGACGGATTTTGTGATCACACAGCCATCGAACCGGATGAGGAAATACATCAATTTTTTCAAGATCTATTAAATGAAGGAGATGTGATTCTTTACGGCAGAATAACCTACCATTTAATGCAATATTGGCAGGATTTAGCTAAAAATCCATCCGGAGATAAATCAATGGATGATTTCGCATTCGCGATGGACAGAATTCCTAAAATTGTCTTCTCAAAAACATTGCACGAGACAGGTTGGGAGAGCGCCACTTTAGCAACAAAATCGCTTGAAGAAGAGGTTCTAGATCTAAAAGAACAGGAAGGTCGGGATATTTTGGTGGGCAGCCGGAGCATGATCATTCAACTCCTAAACTTGAATTTAATCGATGAATTCCGCCTTTGTATTCATCCTGTGGTGGCGGGCGGCGGATTACCCTTATTTGAGGAGTTGAAAGATAGGACTTTGTTTAATCTAATCAAGACAAAATCTTTTGGTGGCGGTGCGGTGGCGCTGTATTATGAACCGAGAAATGTATAAAACAGGGAACAGAGAATTTATAATGCGTTGCGGATTACGAAATGGATAAATTCAAAAATAAATATCACATAGCGTCTACCCGATTACAAAATTGGGATTATGGATTTAATGCCATTTATTATGTGACAATTTGTACAAAAAACAGAGATTGTTTTTTTGGAAATGTGGTTGGTGGTGAAATGGCATTATCTGCCATTGGGGTTATGGCAGATAAATATTGGTTAGAAATACCTCAACATTTTCCATTCGTAAGATTACACAATCACATAATTATGCCTAATCATGTACATGGTATTATTGAAATTGCCAAATCAAATGAAAATATTGATGTTGATTTTAAAACAATGTAGAGACGCAAAATTTTGCGTCTCTACATCAACCTTTTTTACACGGACAAACCAAAAACAAATTTGGTCCTCAATCCCAAAATTTGGCATCTATTTTACGTGGATTTAAAATTGGTGTGACCAAAAACGTACGTTTAATAAATCCTGATTTTCAATGGCAACCACGATTCTACGACCACATTATCCGTGATGAAAATAGATTTAGAAGAATATCTGATTATATCAATGACAACCCTGTTAATTGGAAGGAGGATAGATTTTTTCAATCAGAATAGAATTAATTGACAAAGAAAGACCTATAAAATCACATTATTATATTGAAATTAGATCAAGGTAGAAGAGTTAATGGTATTTTAGCCATTCATGGCTATGCCAAATCCAGATATATTTGGGTGGAAGAATAGATTTGGATTAAATAACTAAGAATAAAATAATATTCGAGGCAACTTCACTGTTAAAAGAACAGTAATAACTTAGTAAATCAAATCCTATGAAATACTTCTATTCAATTGCTCTAATTATGCTCATTTTATCCTGCAATAAGGATACAAACCTATCTCTCGATTGTCCGGCTGAACATTGGCAACAGTGTATTGTAGGACAATGGCAACAACAATCTAAGTCTGATGGTGTTGGCTATGCACATATTGAGGTTCAAGATCCGGATTTACTTGTTTTGTATTCTAATAACAAGTTCGAATCATTGTGTAGTAACTGTGACAATCCGAAAAATTTCGGCGAATATGTGATAAATATTCAAGATTCTACCTTGTATCTCGAGTCAGAAGTTGTTCAGAATGCTACTTATAGAATTTTTGAATTAAAGAATAAAGAAATATTAATTATCGGTAGATTAGGACGCCATGGTTATACGGAAGAAAAATTTATTTGGGTTGGAGAAGAATAGTTTTAAAGGGAATTAATAAATAAAAATTATGAAGAGCATTTTGATCATCTTATTATGTTGCACATCAATAAGCTTTTCTTACGGGCAGAATTTTTCTCTAGGACCTGAATTTGGTATTATTTCATCCATTAATAGTGACTATTCCCTTTCTGATATTGAAAACAGAAGAAATTCTTTCTACAGTGGACTAAATTTAAACTATCAAGTGGCTGATCGCTTATCCTTCACTACAGGATTACAATATCTTCGTCAAGGTTATCGACATTCCACCTGCTACGAATTTGAAGTTGGCGTCAAGAATCAGTTGATAGGAAAAATAGATTACTTGGCAGTGCCTGTTCACGCTAATGTGCATCTTCTCCCGTCTCGAAACCTGATTTTAAGCATTGGTTTCTTATCCGCTTTTAATATTCAAGCGATCCAAGAGCATCCTGAACCCATCGGTGGTTGTGATTTTGGATATATTCATGATTTGTCGGATTTCACGAATGATTTATCCTTCTCAGGAATGGTCGGCATAGCTTATACAATATTTAAAACTCCCCAATTTGAAGTTATTTCAAGCTTAAAATATTATCAAGGATTCACGAATACCTATTCCGGGATAGCGAAGGGCATTGACAGGAACTATTGTTCAGTATTATTGACAATAGGTGGAAATTATAAAATTAATAACTGATAGTAAGCGTCAGGAATGATAAATGACCTACAAAGTCATTTTGGCGTTAAATCTGTTAATTAAAACGATGTTTTCCTTCTTAATAACTTGGATAAATGTAAATTATAATTTACCTTTAAAGTGATTTCAAAATTTATCAATGAAATGTTCTAAATTGTATAAAATACTAAAAAAGGACGGTTGGTATGCTATCTCACAAAAAGGTTCACATATTAAACTCCAACATGAAACTAAAAAAGGAACAATTATATTTCCAAATCATGGAAGTCAAGAAATAGGAAAAAGACTAGAAGCAAAAATTTTAAAGGACGCCGGAATAAAAAATGAAAAATAAAAATAAAATTACATTTACAGTTGAAAAAACCGATACTGGATTTTCAGTATTTTCAAATGATTATCCAATATTTACCACAGGTAAATCGATTCCTGAATTGATTAATAATACTTATGAAGCCGTAGAATATTATTTTGAAACAGATGCAGTACATATAGAGCGAGCAGATATAAAGTTTGAAATCGATTTTCAACAATTTTTCAAATATTATAAGGTACTCAATGCGAATTTCTTAGCCGAGAAAATCGGTATGAACCCTACCTTATTGTCACAATATGTTCAGGGTCATAAAAAACCTTCAGCGAAACAAACTGAAAAAATATTGAATGGGATTCATCAAATCGGACAAGAACTCTCCGGATTGAATTTATTACAAGCTGTTTAGGCATAATTAATTGTATTCTTACAAATTATTTCTACCATTAGACTTTGATTCCTTTCCATAATAACTTATTCATATAATTTTTATCAAAAATTTTCAATCGAAAGATTTTTATTGTATTTTTAATATTAAAGCCAAACTCAAGAAAAGTTTAATTTAATATTAAATAAAGACTAATGAACCTCACTGAAGCACATATAAAAGATATCGCTGAAGACCTCGATTGCGGAATGATATGCTATATCAATCGCAAAACAGGAGAAGTAAAAACCATCCTCGATTCCGAAAATTTATACGAAGATGATGAGAATCCATGGGCAGAGGATTTGAGGGAGGTGGAAGAAAATTATCCGGATTATCTTGAAATTGTGGGTATGGATTCGAGAGAGTCTTTTAGAGTAATGGCGGATTTTGTACAAAGGGTGGACGATGTTCAATTGCATGAAAAATTAATAAATGCTTTGAATTACCGCAAACCATTCCAAAATTTCAAATTTATAATTGATGATGCAGGTGAGTATCGGCAAGAGTGGTTTAAATATAAAGAAAAACGACTTATGGCGTGGGTAAAACAACAGATTGAGGTCAATATTGAAAAAAATTTGGAATAGTTCCTTTTACATAATTTAATTTAAAGTGCAAGCTGATTTCTATATCACATTGCTCCGGATCTCATTATATTATAAGATCTTTTCAAAAGTTAGCTAAATTCCTTTTCTTCGCAAATAATTAACCCACGGCTTTAATAATATGTATGATTGATGACATCACTAAGTATCAAAAGACTAGTAAATCTAACTATAAGTTCTGCCTACTGATACCCAGCTGGAACAATTTAGCGTATTTGAAATTTTGTGTACGCAGTATAATTCAAAACTCGCACTATGAACTTCAAATCATAGTAATAGTAAATGAAGGGAAAGATGGCACTCTCGAGTGGTTGGAACAGCAAAAAGAAATAGATTATGTGTATACGAAGACAAATATTGGCATTTGCTACGGTCTGAATAGTGCCAGATCACTCATTAAATCAGAATATATCGTTTATGTCAACGATGACATGTACCTTCTACCGGATTGGGATTTAGAATTATATACCGAAATAGAAAGTATTGGCAGTAAAGCATTTATGCTATCGGGCACAATGATTGAACCCAGAGACTCTGGAAATCCATGCGTAATTGTAAAAGATTATGGTCATGATATAGAAAGCTTTAAAGAAGAAGCATTATTAGCAGAATATAAGAATCTATCGATGAATGATTGGAGTGGCAGCAC
>CALCSX010000391.1 GCA_937894165.1 uncultured Saprospiraceae bacterium
GCCATCCCCGGCCTCCCCTGCCATACCCAAAATCCGGCAAGTACGAATTCCCGAAAATCTGTCTGCATAATAATTGAAAAGTAACCCATTTCGTCCAATTATCAAAAACACTTTCTCCGCTTTTGAATTCTACAGATGTAGCGGTCGCAGCCCACCAATCCAGATTCTTACTATATTCTTCATCAAATTTTTCGACAGATCCATACTTCTCCTTCCATTGCTCAATATCTTCAACATTTTCAGTAATTCCATGTAAAATGACAAATTCGAGAACTTCTCCTGCTTGTAATATTTCCGGTGCAAAACTAAAAGCGCCCACTGCCTCCTTACCATCTGCAAAATGCTCAGGATAGTGTCGAGGCACACCATTTTTATACAATGTTTCCGGGTTATCCAGACTCCCCCCTTCACCAATAAAATCATACATCAAAGGCCATATTTTTTCCGGCTGCTCCCCCTTATAACCATATCCCAAAACAGAATATATCACCTTATTTTCAGAATGTCCATGTTCATCATGCACTATTTTTGGGCTCACTGAAACACCATGACTTTCACATTTCACCTTCTGAAACATGGTAGTAACCTGTCGATGATCTCGAAAATTATCTGCATGACGAGCAAAAATAGCCGTTGCAGCGGTATAAGTAATGTTTTGGGGCTGACCGGAAATGTTTTTAATACTTATTTTGGATAATTCCACATAATCTTTCTGGGCTGGTACGAAAACTTTCACCTCTGTCTCAATTCCTAGTTCCATATTTCGGCGTCGTAGGATGAAAGCACCTATTCTACCCTCAACTTCAGATTCCTCAGCTTCTTCTGACCATTTATTTGCTTTTTGAAACACACTATTACCGCTTACTGACCATGGTTTTTGCCCAGCAATACTGACCCAGCCATTTCGACCTGAAACATTTCGATGCAGTTCCTCAGTCACTGTTGCCGCTGTCAGAAAATGCTCAAAAGAAGAAGCAATATCACCCTTCATTTCAGGGGTTATCGAACTTTTCATCCCATATGGATTCAACAAGGGAAAATACAATCTGGAAATATATTCAGCAAAAGGTGAAATAAAAGCTCCTGAATTATCTGGCAAAAATTCCCACAATTGCCCTCTTCCCTCCTTAACAGCTTTCCCTCCAATGTGAGGATAATCGTTCAATAGCATTTTTTTACAAATTTTTTATGACCTTAATGTAGCCTAAATTTCGCTTTATCTTAATTCTTTACTAAAAATGGAATATTGGCCGTAGCTGCACTTTCATTACCATCCAAGACATAGACAAATAATCTATATTCCCCCGGTTCGCTCGGTGCTTTCAAATTTACCTTGTCTTCAACTGAATCGCCTTTGAAAATAGTCGATGGGCGCGGTTCAAAATCCCCTCCGTCACTCTGCCTCTCGACGGGAACTTCCTCCAATATTTCCCAGACGTATTTCAAAGAGTCATTATCCGGATCGCTTGCTTGTACTAAAGCCTCGAAATCTTGATCCACATTCAAAACAGTATTGTCATGCGCTCCTGCACCTCCCATTGTCAAAGAAGTTATGTGTGGCGATCTATTTTTTGGCCACTCCCCGGTCCAAACATAATTCATTACATCCACAGATTCAGTCTTATATCCACTTTCGAGAAACATGCCATACCAAGTCGGCGTCCGCTCTTGCTTTTGCCCCCATAGAAACACAAATGAACCCATACAATGATAACTGTCTGCTGCGATGACATTTTCATATCTTTCTAGATAAGATTTTGCTTTTTCATGGCTGTTTTGCTCAATAGGTCTTTCCCAATCAGTTTTTCCTACCTCCCAATGACCTGTCGCCCCCCATTCAGTAATTACATATGGACCTTCGTAGCCACTTTTTATCAAATGCTCCGGCAAATTAACAATATCACCATACAATTGAAAACTCAGATAATCCAAAGCCGGACACATTTCCATAACAGCCCGAACATCATTCTCTCCCGCACCCGCAAGCATCGTCGTGGTAGGATGATTAGGATCTAAATCCTTGATAAGTTCAGCGATTTGGTTGACTGCAAGCCACAATTTTTTATTGGAATAATGCAAATTCAATTCGTTCCCTATCCCCCAAGCAAGTAGAGCCGGATGGTCTTTATATTTCTCAACCTCCCCCCTAACATATTCCAACTGCCGGGCTACTTCCGCTTCATTGTCATAATCAAAACCATGTCTCTCCCTACCTATTTCAAGTCCTAAACATACTTTTAATCCGTATTTATGGGCTTCATCCAAAATTTCTTTTCCGGAAATAAATTCATCACCCGTCCGCCATGTCCTGATGGCATTTCCACCAAATTTAGAAACAGATGATGGATCTCTACCCTCAAATCCTGCCCCTTTAATGTAAAATGGTTCTCCATCGCAATACATTCGGTATCCATTTTGTTCCTTTTTGATTTCGACCTTCATTGGTTCCTCCTGGTTAGGAAATCCATTGCTTCGACAAGAAACCCAAACGAATGTAAATATTGTAATATAAATATAAATTGATCTCATGAATATCTCTTTTATAATTAATTATTTAATTAATATCTTTTCCAACTCCTCTAAACTCTTACCCTTCGTTTCCGGAAGGACAAACATTACAATGAGAAGACCCGCAGCTGCAAATAAGCCATAAATTAAAAAAGTAAGTGAATTACCTAAATTCGCCAACTCCCATGGAAATACCAACTGCACCAAAAAACTTACGGCTGAATTGACAAATCCCACCAAAGAAATAGCCAAACCGCGGATATAATTAGGGAATATCTCAGAAAACAATACCCACATAACAGGGCCTAAAGAGACCGCGAAAGAGGCTACGAAAGCGATGATTCCAAATAATATGAGTGACGAATTCATCTTTGTTGCAACTGTCGTCAACTCAGATTCTACAAGCAAAGCATTCTCTTGACCAAAATTACTTACAATAGCTTCGCGAAATTCAAGATCACTACTATAGTTCACTCCTATCATATTTTCCAAACTACTGCGGTTCACAACATCTGATAGCCCGGATACACTATCCAAATCAATTATGTAATAAGCTTCATGGAATCCCCAAGCCAAAATCATCATGCTACACGCAATACCTGCCAGTCCCACCAAAAGCAAAATTTTGCGACCAAACCTGTCAATAAAAAGCATGGCAATAATAGTAAAAACAAGATTTGTGACACCCACCCAAATAGCTTGTGAGAAGGAAGCATCTGTTCCGATTCCGGATTGCTCAAAAATCATGGGCGCATAGAAAAAAACGGAGTTAATTCCGGTAATTTGTTGTAAAATAGCTACCGTAAAACCAATTATTAGGACAAGCCTCAAAGTGGGATTGAATAACTCTTTTATAGGTACTTTCTCCTTAGGTTTTAATTGAGATATTCCCGCTTTTACGGCCGCTAAATCTACATAAGCTTGATCTTCAGAACCTACCATTTTGAACACCTTCAAAGCTTCATCCTCCCTGCCCTTCAACACCAACCATCTAGGGCTTTTTGGCACGAAAAATAAAAAGACAAAGTATAAAATGGCAGGTATGGCCTCCAAACCAAGCATCCATCGCCATTGATAAATATCAATCATGAAGTTTCGAGAAAAATCAGACCCGGATTGTGCTATTTGCAAAATGAGATAATTGGTTAAAAAAGCAACCGATATACCCAAAACAATATTCAACTGATTTATTGAAACCATCCGACCTCTGATTTTCGGAGGCGAGATTTCGGCGATATACATCGGAGCAATGATCAATGAAGCTCCCACGCCAAAGCCTCCCAACATTCGGGCAATGACCAAAAAATCAAAACTAGGTGCTACTGCCGAAGCTATTGCTGAAAGGGTATATAACACTGCCGCCCATTGTAAGATTTTTCGTCGCCCATAGGTGGTGCTTAAAGGCCCGGCAACCATCATTCCTAATGTCGCAGTTAAAGTTAGACAACTTACGGCCCAACCCAATTGCAATTTTGTTAAACTAAATTCAGGCTCAATAAATTTTACAACTCCCGATATGACAGAAGCATCAAAACCCATCAAAAAGCCGCCCAAAGCCACTATTAATGAAGTTTTTATTGTAAAAACCTGTTGTTTTGTCATCGATTCGAATTATTTAATTGTAAATGAACTACTTAAACTAGCTTGAGAATCCCCTCCCACCCAAATTTGAAACTCCCCATCCTCTACCACGAAATTCCCATTACTATCGAAAAACCCTAACAGATCTTTTCTTAAATCAAAAGTTATTTGTTTGCTCTCCCCCGGCTTTAATCGCACTCTCGTGAATCCTTTCAATTCTTTAACCGGTCTCGTGGTAGTGGCTACTTTATCACGAATGTATAATTGAGCCACTTCCTCAGCTTCCACCTGTCCGACATTTTTCAAAGTAAAAGTCAATGTCAAAGTATCATTCAGGGAAATGGATTCCTCAGAAAGTTTCAAATCACTATATTCAAACGTGGTGTAGGACATACCGAAGCCAAAATGAAACAATGGTTCTACTCCATAATCTATATAATGACTCGTATTGCCTAATGATGTTTGAAAACTTCTCACAGGAATTTCTTCCATATGGATGAATGAATTTTCTTGGTACGGTCTCCCAGTATTTTTGTGTGAATAATAAATCGGGATCTGTCCTACAGTTCGGGGAAAAGTCACAGGTAATTTCCCGGAAGGTGAAACCATTCCAAAAACAATTTCCGCCAAAGCAGGACCTCCCATCGAACCGGGATGCCAAGCATACAATACGGCATCACAAAAAGGCAAGTCCTTTTCTATGGTTAATGGGCGAGAAGTCATTATTACTAAGATTATTTTCTTCCCTGATTTGGAAATGTATTTCAACAATTCACTTTGCGCGCCGGGCAAATTTATATTCGCTCTGCTATGAGCTTCGCCCGTAAGAATAGATTCTTCACCAAGAATCATCACCACAACTTCAGCATCCTCAGCAATTTTTAGTGCTTTATCGAATGAACTACTATCCCTGCTCCTGGAAGTTGAAAGACCTTTGTGAAATAATACTTTGTCATGACCTAAAATGTCTTGAAATGCCTTTAATGGGGTAATAGTTAAAGAAGTGTCTCCGTCAAAAATCCAAGTACCCAATTGCTCATATCTGTCATTAGACATGGGTCCAATAACAGCTAGTTTTTTGAGATTCGTACTCAGAGGCAACGCATTTTTTTCATTTTTAAAAAGGACAATACTCTGCTCGGCTGTCTTTTTTGCAGCCGCTAAATGAGATTTTTGTTCTTCAGCTGAAATGGGTTGAAATTGTTTGCTCAAATCCATATCAAATAGACCCAATTCAAATTTCACCTTCAAAATACGTCGAACAGCATCATCGATAATTGAAATGTCAAGCTCCCCGGCTTCAATCAACTCCTTCAAATTATCCCGATAAACCGATCCGGCCATCTCCATATCAACTCCGGCTTTAACAGCTTGCATGCCTGCCGATCTACTATCCGCCACATTACCATGTTCCAGCATTTCCCCAATGGAATTCCAATCACTCACCACAAAACCTTCAAATCCCCATTTATCTCGAAGTACATCTCTGAACAAAAAGGAATTCCCCGACGCAGGTACGCCATTTAATTCATTGAATCCCGTCATAAATGTGGCAACACCTTCCTTGACCAATGCTTGAAACGGTGGAAAATATATATTCCATAAATCAAGATCGGAGACACTAACTGTATTATAATCCCTTCCTCCCTCTGCGGCTCCATAGGCTGCAAAATGCTTGGCACATGCTGCCATAGTATGATCATTTTTCAAATCATTTCCTTGGAAACCTCTCATCATTGCCACCCCCATAACAGCTGTCAAATACGGATCCTCACCCCCGCTTTCTGCCATCCTGCCCCAGCGAGGATCTCTACTTACATCCACCATTGGAGCAAAATTCCAATTCAGGCCCACATTCGTTGCCTCTCGGGCTGCAATTCTTGCACCTTCTCCTACTAATTCGGGATTAAATGTGGCAGCAAGTCCAATATTGATCGGGAAAATTGTATTAAAACCATGAATGACATCTCTTCCCATCAAAAGAGGAATTCCCAATCGACTCTCTTTTATAGCAATCCTTTGCATTTCTAAAATAACCTCCGGTCTCACCTCATTTAAAATAGCGCCAACTTGTCCTTTTCTAATGGCTTCCGATAAATCTGACGACAACTTTCCACCGGGACTATTTGATTGAATCATCTGACCTATTTTCTCTTCAATGTTCATCTCAGATATCAGTGACTCAATACGTTTACTGATGTTATTAGTATCGCTTTCAGTATTATATTGGGCTACAGCATTACCATTCATGATCAGAAAAGCACAAATCCAAATCATAGTGAAAAGCTTGAAGCCAAAAAGTTCACATCTCATAAATGACGAATTGATCGTCAGATGAGAGTTTTGCTTGAAGAGTTCAAATAGTTTCATTTCTCGAATTTCTGTCCTCATATAATTCTATGGAAAATATATAGCTATTGAAATGACAAAATCATTTCTAAAAATTCTATTAATCCTAATGGAAAAGCCGATTTTAGTAACCTGAATTCTGTTGGAAGGTACCTCCCGAAAGATCAATTTCTGTTTGTGGGATCGGTAAAAATCCTCGAGTCGCTGTGTTGAAATTCACATTAAATAAAACCTGATCTCCCTCGTAATTTGGTCCTCTTTCACCGGATTTATTTATTTCTGTAGAAGTGATTGCCATACCCTGTCTCAAAAGGTCAAAATATCGATGTCCCTCCAATGAAAGTTCTAAACGACGCTCGTTCATAATATTTTCAATTGTTGCAGGAACACTTCCAAGGCCAACTCTGCTTCGAACTCTATCCATGTATGATTGGGCATTGCCACTACCTAGCTCAGCCGCCATCAATAGTACATCTGAAAATCTGATTACACGGTGATTTGTCGTTCTATTGAGCTCGAATTGTCCATCAGTCCCCCAATGATCGGCATCGGAAGTATACTTTTTGGAAAAATAACCGGTGTGCTGATATCCTTTAGTCAAATCTCCATCCAATTCCTCCTCAAATAATATCGTGAATTCCATTCTTGGATCACCTTCCATATCATCAACCAACTTTTGACTCACAGGAGCAAAACTCCAACCTCTATCATAATTGTCAGACCCGGCTACTCTTGGTCCTTGTAATTGAGAAGATAAATTGCCTTTGCCTCCTCTTACATAATTCCAATCCCACCACGGTGGTGTATCTCCATATGAAATTTCAAAAACAGATTCCATTCCGAATTCCCCGGCAGGCTTGAAATTATCTCCATAATTAGTTAAAAGATCATGGCCACTGCTTCCTATTATTTCCTCCAACTCCTGCAATGCCCTATTTTTATCGATAACTTCATCACCGGCCATCAAATTTTGACCATAAACCCCATTGTAGAATAAAAATACCCTACCTAAGAAAGCCTTCGCCGCCCATTTTGAAATCCTCCCTGCATCCGAAGCCGGAATCGTTTCCGGAAGATCCACCATCGCTTCAGTCAGATCCAAGGCTATTTGATTATATACTTCTTCAGGAGAATCTTGATCTTGATTGTACTCTGATGGCCCCTTTATTGTGGCAGTCAGAAGTGGTACATTTTCAAAAAACTGAACCAATTGGAAATGAAAATATGCTCTCAAAAATTTACATTCTGCAGTTATTCTAGCCTTAAATTCATCAGATGCATCAATGTCATCTATAACCTCCAAAAGTAAGTTGGCTCTATATATTCCGACATAATTGTTCAACCAGATCGTATGAACGACTAAATTGGTAGTTGGAATCTGATGCATATTCAACTCATTTTCATCAAATCCATCATTGGCATCAGCCCCTCCGGCAAAAGCATCATCGGACAAGATATCAGAAACTGTGACGAAAGGAGCCCAAGCACCTTCCGCACTAGTTTGATAATTTAACACGTCGTAAACTGCTATTAATGCTTCCATTGCATCCCTTTCGGTCTCATAGAAATTAGTACTCACTTCGCGATCCAATGGCTTCAAATCCAGAAAATCTTTTCCGCAAGAGCTTATAAACAGCATTACAGCTAAAAATAATATAATATTTATTTTACTATTTTTCATTGTCAGTATTTTTAACTTTAGAAAGTAATTGTTGTACCTAATCTGAATGTCCTAGCCTGAGGATAAATTCCACGGTCTATACCTACATCAAATGTTGTCAAAGCGCCAATTTCAGGATCCGGACCACTGTAATTCGTGAAAGTCAAAAGATTTTCCCCGGAAAAATAAATCCTCCACATCGCAGCTCCCAATTTGTTTAACACCCCCTGAGGCATGGTGAAGCCTATCTGTGCATTTTTTACCCGAATAAAAGACCCGTCTTCGATGTACAAATCGGAAACGCGATAATTGTTATTGACATCAATCCATGAATATCTCGGAAGTTCATCGGATGTACCTTCTCCTGTCCATCTGTCAAGCGCATCTGTAGTTCTATTGGTATACCTAAGATCTTGTCTTTGGGAACCATTGAAAATATCATTTCCATAGGTGCCAATTACCAACATTGAAAAATCAAAATTCCTATATTCTAAATTCATATTGAAGCCGAAAGTCCATGGTGCTACAGGATTTCCGATCTGAGTCCTGTCGTTGGCATCAATCACCCCATCACCGTTAACATCGACAAATCTGACATCCCCCGGGACGGCATTTTTCTGCAATGGAACTCCCTCACTACTGATATGTTGGAAAACCTCAGCCTGATTTTGAAAAATTCCATCTGTTTTGTAACCCCAAAAATACCCGATTGGTAAACCTTCCTCTGCTCTGGTAACCATGCCGGCTATAGCCCAGGAAGCACCCGGCAAAACCTTTTCTTCATTACCAATAAACGTCACTTCGTTTTGATTATAGGATGCATTTACACCCACACTATATCTGAAATCTTTGTTATTATTCCTCCAATTAAGTGACAATTCTACTCCTCTATTCTGCACACTACCCACATTAGCTACAGGAGGACTATTTCCCACATGTCCGGGAATAGCTACTCGTTCCAATAATCCGGTCGTATTTTTAATATAATAATCGACCGTTCCTACCAACCTGTTATTAAACATACCAAAGTCCAAAGCAACATCGATCTGTTCAGACTCTTCCCATCGAATATCAGCGTTTTCAATAAATGAAGGTGATGCACCGACCGATCTTCCGGCTCCGAAATTGTATCCTCTACTTTTATCAATGGTTGAAATAAACTGATAATCTCCGATCTCTTGATTTCCATTAACACCGTATGATAACCTGAACTTCAAAATATCTAAATTACGTATCGTAGGGAAAAATGATTCTTCGCTTAAGATCCAAGAAAAACCAACTGCCGGAAAAATACCATAGCGATTATTTGCTCCAAATCTTGAAGAGCCGTCTCTTCTGATAACACCGGTAAATGCGTACCGACTCTTGAAATCATAGTTAACCCGTGCAAAAGTGGAAAGCAAAGCCGAGTGAGAAGCTCCACCATTTGCCATCCAAAGTGTATCAGTAGCTAGGTTAAGGTACACATTATCAGGATCTGTAATAGGAACATCTGCATTGAAGCCGGAAAGATCTTCAAAATTCGTTTTAAATGCTGTCGTACCGGCTAATATTGAAAACGTATGCTGATTAATTTGCTTAGAATATGACAAAGTGTTTTCCCACTGCCATATGGATACCCTTCCAATACTCT
>CALCSX010000392.1 GCA_937894165.1 uncultured Saprospiraceae bacterium
CTTCTTGGGGTCAAGTCAAATATGGTTATGCCAGTAATATTAAAGAAATGTTGCAAAGACTTAAATTCGATATCCTCTATATTGAAAATATGTCATTGGCGCTTGATTTTAAAATCCTTTTTTATACAATAGTAGTCCTTGCCATGGGAAAAGGTAAATAATGTCATATTATCACCAATAAAATTCTCGAAAGTCGAAAAATATCCCTCTCCCAAGGACTTCACCCTACAAATTCTCGTAAATCACAAAATATACTTCCCCCTATTGCAACCTATAAATTCTCGAAAATCGAAAAATAAAAAATAGACCGGATGTCATTATATTTTCGAAAATCGCAAAATATGAACAGAAGCTCAAAATCGAAAATCTCTCGTACTATTTATTCTCGAAAGTCGAAAATTGATTGCTAAATCTTTGGTAATTGTAATTCTCGAAAGTCGATATAACCGACCTCGGATAATCACCTCCGAAAAATCTGATTATAATGAATTCTAGGTTCAGGTTAGGAATCTTTTATCATTAACTAAACCCCCTTTCATTCCACAAAAAAAGCTACGAGAGAATCCCCCGTAGCCCTTCGCTTAGTTTTGATTTATATTCTTTTATAGCTTAGTCACACCCGTCGCTACAAATCTCAATTCCTCCTGTGGCTCAGTAATCGCCATAATCTCTTCTTCAGTCTTATTGGCATCCTCAGCCATATGTCTCAACTCATCAACAGATGTGATTTGTCTGTAAGCTACACCTTCAACTACAGCCTTGCTGCCATCAAAATCCAATGGAACGAAAAAACCGTAATCATAAAATGTTACCTTCACCACTTCTTCAGAACTGTCACCTGCAACATCCATCCAACATCCCTTCTTCTGACACACAGACTCAACATTTACAACAACCTTCGCTTCCAACGAATCCTTGCCATCCATCGCTGCTAGTAATTCCTCGAAACTCATAGCGCCTGACGGATCTACCGGCTCACCAAAATTAATGCTGTCCACTTCCATCGCAGTCTCCTCTTCCACCACCTCTGTTTCCTCGGTCGGAGCATTATTGCATGCTACTAATCCCGCTATTACAAATAATAAAAATAGTAAGTTTTTCATAGATAATTTTATTTTTTGCAAAGGTAATACAAATCTTAGAATTTTCATCTGTAGCACCCACCACAGCACAAAATAACTTAAAATCAAGCGTTTAGATAAGATCACTTGAAATTTCACTAATTACAATTTGTTAAAAAATCAAAATTAAGATTGATCATTCATCAATTTTATAATATATCAATTCTTATTTTTATCTTTATACCAACAAAAAATTATTATTATGAAGTTTCTATACACACTAAACATTTTATTCATTTGCTGCTTTTGCCATTTATCTGCACAAGCCCAGTTGAATATAACACCTAATCCTTCTGTTATTTTAGACATTGATGTGGATGAATATGATATTATTGCACATAGTCTGATCCAAAATGAGTCTAATGAAATCAAAACATTTACTTGGGAAAGGAATGTAATTACAAAACAAACAGAGTGGGAAAGTGCAGTTTGTGATAAAAATCAGTGTTACCTGCCCCACGTTTCAGCAGCGCCATTGACATTCACTCTTGAACCTCAGGAACAAGCTACTTTGGATGTTCACGTATACCCATTTGAAACTGAAGGCTCAGCAATTATTGAGGTTGTTGTCACCGATGTAAACGACCCTGAAAATGTTATTACAGGCACTTACTACTTCAATGAAAGCCCTTCTAGCAATAAAGAAAGAATTAACCACAATATCAAATTTTTCCCTAATCCTGCCATGGATTACATAACAATCGAGAATTTCGAAGGTCTTTCCACGGTGGAGATCTATTCGCTCGACGGCAAATTATTAATTAATGATATACTGCAAACAGATAATAAGGTAAACATTTCCTCTCTGGTAGAAGGAGCTTATATACTAAGAATGAAAGATAATAATGGCAGACAACTGTCAAGTAACGTTTTACAGAAGAATTAATCCCAAAATCCCATTACCGAAAGGACCTTTGCACTACGGTGTAAAGGTCTTTTTATATTTAAACTAATCCGAATACCTCATATCTATATTATAATATGATGTAATAAATCTTTCAAATATAAACCTGAAAGGAGTAAAATTTTAATCCAGACTTGCCTAAAATAAGCTGCACTAGGAACGAATCATTTGAAAACTTGCCTAGGTTTGAAAGCTCCAGCCCTCCGTTGCATTAATTAGGATTTACGCCAATTGACTATATATAGCGGCTATCATTATCAAAGGCTCCCCTCGCTCACAATCCCATGAAGGGGGCACTCCCACCCTTCGTTTACGATTTTAGTCATGAACTGCGACAATTATCCCATCTTACCGGCAATTATTATTAAAAGCTCGTCTCACCCCACAATCAACTGATAGATACAATCTAACCCGCAGTTTGTAATTTAGCCAAGAACTTAAGCCAATTAACCATTAACAATTAATCATTTTAATGCAGCTTTTTTCCTAATCTCATCCATTCTAAGTACTTTTGCAGCTTCAAACCAACTGTCGACTTAACAATGCAAGAAAGAAGAATTCAATCTGCCCTCATTTCAACATTTTATAAAGATGGGCTGGAAGATCTGGTCAATCTGCTCGCTGCCAATAATGTCACCATTTATTCTACCGGTGGAACGCAGGCATTTATTGAAAAATTGGGTCACAAAGTCGTTCCCGTTGAGACAATTACTGGCTATCCGTCCATCCTAGGCGGCAGAGTGAAGACATTGCATCCCAAAGTATTCGGAGGCATTCTAGCCATGCGAAGTGATGACCATCTCAGCCAGTTGGAAGAATACGATATTCCTCAGATTGATATGGTTGTCGTTGATTTGTACCCCTTCGAAGAGACGGTTAAGAATTCCGCTGAGGAGGAAGACATTATAGAAAAAATAGACATCGGCGGCATTTCACTGATTCGCGCAGCAGCGAAAAACTTTCAAGATGTCCTTATCATTGCTAATAAATCTGATTATAAGGAAGTTTATGAAATACTGAAGGAAAACGATATGCAAACTACACTTGAATCCAGGCGAAAATTTGCCCAAAAAGCTTTCCGTATCAGCTCCACATACGACGCTGCCATTTTCGATTATTTCGCCAATGGAGGTGAGGATACAGATTCCGAAAATGCTGAGCAGCTCGTAGATTTTAGGGAGAATTCTGCATCAATGGTGCTTAGATACGGCGAAAATCCACACCAAACTGCAAAATTTTACGGGAAATTCGATCAGGTTTTCACAAAACACAATGGCAAGGAAATTTCCTTCAATAATTTGGTAGATATTGACGCCGCTCTCGACATCATGCGCGATTTTAAAGACGAAGATCCAAGTTTCGCCATCCTTAAACACACCAACACCTGTGGCTTGGCACGCAGAGAAAATATTTATGATGCTTGGTTAGCCGCTCTTGAGTGCGACCCCACATCTGCATTCGGAGGCATATTGATTGCCAACAGAGAAATAGATTTACATACTGCTGAGTCTATCGACGAGATATTTTACGAAGTTCTTATTGCTCCTGCCTTCTCCAATGAAGCTCTCGAACATTTGAGTCGTAAGAAAAACCGTATTTTGTTGCAAATAAAGGATTGGCTCCAGCCCGGCAAAGCTTTCAAAAGCTTGCTCAATGGCGTTGTAGAACAAGATAAAGACAATAGAATTGAAAAATCCGATGACTTTACATTGGCTACCTACAAGGCGCCAACGCCGGAAGAAACCAGAGATCTCGAATTTGCAGTAATTGCGGCCAAGCATTTAAAATCTAACACCATCGCATTGGTTAAAGATAGTCAATTAGTGGGAATGGGCTGCGGGCAGACCTCTCGTGTAGATTCACTTTTGCAAGCGATAGAAAAAGCGAAGAATTTTGGATTTGATTTGGAAGGAGCAGTGATGGCCTCAGATGCTTTCTTTCCATTCGCTGATTGTGTTGAAATTGCTCGAGAAGCAGGAATTACTTCGGTGGTTCACCCGGGCGGTTCTATAAATGATAAGGACAGTATAGCTTACTGTGATGAACATGGCATGTCGATGGTTCTTACAGGAGTTAGACATTTTAAACATTAAAACGAATGTTGAAATGAATTTGGCAATCGATATCGGCAATACGCGAATAAAATGTGGTCTTTTTGAAGGAGACTTTATGGTTGACTATAGGGTTTTTCAGAGTGAAGACTGGCAGCGCTTGCTCGATTGGGCCAATAATACTTCCTGTGAAAATTGTGTCATTAGCTCTGTAAGAGGTTATTCCTTCCCCAAATTGCAGCTTTTAAAACCCCGAGGACATAAGATTTTGCTCGATCATACGTTGAACTATCCTGTGCAAATCAGATATGAAACTCCCAATACGCTCGGCATGGATAGACTGGCAGCTGTAGTCGGGGCTTTCTATACTTTCAAGGATGAAAATATTTTAGTTGTAGATGCGGGAACTTGTATTACCTTTGACCTCCTTACCGGAGCCGGAGAGTATATGGGCGGCGCGATAAGTCCGGGTAGAGAAATGCGATTGAAAGCAATGCATGTTTTTACTTCGAAGTTGCCTACAGTCCATCCGGACGAACTGTTTAGAATGGTGGGAACCAATACGGAGGATGCTATTAGAAACGGCGCTCAAGTAGGGGTGATAGCGGAAGTCGATTATTGGATTGACAGGATACAGGCAGCTTTGGGTGGTGTTAAGACGTTAGTTACAGGCGGTGATGCTGCTTATGTTAAGAAATATACGAGAAATAGTGTTTTCGAACATCCACATTTGGTCTTGTTCGGAGCAATAAAAATTTTACAATACAATGTCGATAAGTAGATTATTATTTTTAACTGTATTTACAGCAGTGATTATTACAGCGGGGACCAATGAGCTTCAAGCGCAGGCTAAGATCAACTCTCCTTACAGCAGGTTGGGTTTGGGAAATTTCCTATCGAGTGATTTTCACCATATCAACAGTATGGGTGGACTGTCGGGTGCATTCAATTCCCCCATAAGTTATTCTTTAAAGAATCCCGCTTCTCTGGCATTCATGCAGAGCGCAGCCTTTGACGGTGGCTTTCATGCGAGAAACTCGACATTTACGGAAGGAGATCAAAGTATAAATACCTGGAGTGGAAATATAGATTATATGTCTTTGGGTTTTACCTTGAAAAATCCTATAAACGAGGCTTTGAGTGAGCCTAAGATCTCTAATTTCTCCTGGGGTTCTTCCATCAGTCTTATCCCAATGACACAAGCGGGATATCTTATTACTGACACTGAAAATGATATTAATCTGGGAGATATAGTTAGACAATACCAAGGGAGTGGCGGTACAAATGCCCTTAGATGGGGTGTGGGTGCCAAAATAGGCGAATTGGCATTTGGTCTTAATGCGGACTTCATGTTCGGTCAGATAAGCAGTTCGAGAAGGGTAAGTTTCCCGGATTTAGTTGGTTCTTTCGCAGATATTGCCGAAGTTAAATATTCTATACGAGGTGTTGCACCGGGTTTTGGTATGCAATACAGGTGGGTTTTGGAGAAAAATGATGATGAAGTAAATAGAAGAGACAGAAAGGTGATATCCATGGGTATTTACGGTAAATTCCCTACTAATTTCAGAGTGATCTCTGACACTACTAACTTTAGAGTGAATAGTGTTCTGGGACTTATTGACACCCTTACCTCGATAGTTGACATTGAAAGTAGAAATAATAGGATGCCGCTACAGATTGGTGGTGGGATTATGTATGAAGAAATCGGAAAATTAAGATTGGGATTTGATTTTGAATACGGTGATTGGTTGAACTTTAGTTCAGATGCCATTGCCTACAATTATGCCAATACAGTCGCAATAAGTCTAGGAGGAGAATTTATTCCCAACGCTGATGCCTTCGGAGATTATTTCAAAACGGTACGCTATAGGGCGGCAGCTTCATTTCGCCAAGATCCACGCGTTTTCGCCGGGGAACAGTTGAATAATATGAACGTTCAGGTGGGTGTTGGCTTACCAATTTACATGAATAGACAGCTTTCTATGATTAACATAGGATTGGAATATGGAACTTTTGCGCAAAATTTGCGGTTAAATGAAAACTATGTCAAAATTAATTTTGCATTTACCTTAACAGATAATTTATGGTTTTTTAAACGTAGATTCAACTAAATTGAACTGTTGAACCGTTAAATTTGACGATTAAAATTTAAAATTTAAGTAAATTGATAAAAATGGAATTATTGAAATCGTTTGGATTCATACTAATGTTTGTACTCCTTTTAGGAAATGCAGTTCAAGTAGAAGCTCAAAATTGCACCGCATGGACTTCCCTACCTAATAAAGATGAGATTGTTCAGGCTCACGTGTTGTATCGAGGCTTTCTCAAAGATTCAAACTGGGATGAAGCATTCAAATACTGGGAAACGGCCTATAATGCAGCCCCTGCAGCGGATGGACAGAGAGCTTTTCACTTTTCCGATGGCAGAATTCTATATATGAATAAGTACAAAGAGGAGACCGATGAAGCGAAGAAGAAGGAATATGTCGATATAATTCTTAAATTGTATGATGAGGAGATTGAATGCTATAAAAATGTAGGATTTACTGCCGGCAGGAAGGCTTACGACATGTTTTATACTTTCAACAGTCCTGCTGAAGATGTATATGCCGAGTTGAAAAAATCATTAGATGCGGGAGGCAACGCTTCGGAATATATCATATTTGCCCCTTTCGGAACAGTGATGACCCAATTATTTGAGGCAGGTAAACTTAATAAGGAGGAAATCATCAAAAATGTTGAAAAATTGGACGCCATCGCTGAGCACAATATAAAGAATAATGCTGACTACGGACAATATTACGCTGATTCGCAAGCATCTATGAGCGCTGCTTTGAGACCTATCGAGAATCAGGTTTTTGATTGCGATTATTTGAAGAAAGTGGTTTTACCTAAATATACCGCTAATCCTGATGATCTAGACAATGTCAAATTCGTATATAGTCGTTTAATAAATGGTGGATGTGACAAAAACGATCCGGGCTTGGCAGAAATTTCCGCGAAATTCGAAGCTTTAACAGCTGCGGAGAATGAGAAAATAATGGCTGAATATGAGGCTAAAAATCCGGCAGCAGCGGCTAGAAGACTTTATGAAGATGGTAAGTTTAAAGAAGCTATTGAAAAATTTGATGAAGCATTGGAAGCGGATATAGATAATGATACCAAGGCACAGATTCTTTTTTCTAAAGCCTCAATTCAAGGAAGAAAATTGAACCAATATTCAGCAGCCAGATCTACAGCATATGAAGCAGCTAAACTGAAGTCGGGCTGGGGAGCGCCATATATGTTGATAGGAGATTTGTATGCAAGTAGCAGCAGATCTTGCAGTTCAGAGGACATCAAACAACGTATAGTTATTATTGCTGCGATCGATATGTATCAGAAAGCCAAATCTGTAGATGGTGAAGTGGCAGCTGACGCACAGAAGAAAATCAACTTGTATACAGCGTCATTGCCTGATAAAGGTGAGGCATTTATGCAGGGCTATGAAGAAGGACAGAAGGTGAATACCGGATGTTGGATTGGGGAGACAGTTACTTTGAGATTCAAGTAAATTAAAGAGAAAAATTATACAGAGAGCCTGGGAGAAATCCGAGGCTTTCGCTTTTTAATGGATTTGGGCCTTACTACCCCGGCAGTATAATCTCTGAAAGGATTTTTTCGAATTTCGAGAATATTTCCACTATGAACAGCCCAATGATTCTGCCGGCGTCGCTCCCCTCCATGGTTCCGTACTGCCCTTAGTCGGGCAGCACCCGTCTCGTAACCTCGTCGGCATTCCGGGCAGCTAAGGCGGGGGAAATCGGACATCAAGGTTTCCTTAGACTGGAACGATCGCGAGAAGGATGAAATATTGGAGGCGGCTATTGAAGAACTGGTATTTTAAATCATTTTGACCTTATTTTCATTTTTGCATTAACATTTTCAATCTAATTCGATTAAAATTGTGTTAAATTGAGTGATTCAGGATCGAATGATTTCAGGTCCCGTGTTCTTAGTTGAAATGTAACTACACATGGGCGATCAATTTCGATCTAAAAATGTTTATTTTCCGTGATACTTCGTCTCTTTTCTTGCGAATAGCGCTGCTATTAACAAAAAAAGTAGCCTCGTCTGACGAAAAAAAATTCATTTTTATCTTTAGAAAGCATCTACTTGATTAGTTACGTAAAAATTATTGCAAATGAAAAACCTTGGATTACTATTATTGGTAGCATTATTGAGTGCTTGTACGCCTAAAGTTACAGAGCAAATAAGTGATGAAACACCCACAGTCTCCGATGACGTCGATAGCCGTTGTTTCAAATTTACAGACGCTCCCAATTCTCAGTCTATTATCGAATACCATGTGCTTTACAGGGATCTTATTCGTACTAATGATTTCGATGGTGCATTCCCCTACTGGAAGCGGGCATATGAAGCCGCCCCCGCAGCTGATGGAAGGAGAGATTTTCATTTCTCTGACGGGATAAGGATTTACAATCATAAGCGAAAGAATACGACTGATTCGGTTTTAATAGCTTCCTATATGGATACTGTTGAGCAGATTTATGATCACTGGTTGTATTGCTCAAACGATGAAGGATATATTTTAGCAAACAAGGGTTTTAATCATTATTTTGAGTTTAGAGATTATTATGACGACCCGGAGATCTTTGAAATTCTTGAGAGATCTGTGGAATTGAAAGGAATGGAAGTGCCTTACTATGTGATAAATCCTTTTACGGATTTAGTCGTACGTGGTCTGGAGGAAGGTTATATTACAGAAGCGGAGGCTCAGAAATACGCTACTTTCATCAATGATAGGGTTCAAGCCGGGATAGCTTCAGGTAAAGATTTGGAAGCTTGGGAAGTTATCAATCAATATGCACCTGTGAGATTGGAAGTATTTGAAGGAATTGAAGGCTTTTTCGATTGTCAGTATTATGTAGATAAATACTTCCCCATATTTCAGGAGAATGCAGATGACTGCGAGGTAATTAATGATGTCTATGGAAAGTTGAGGTGGGCCAAATGTGAGACCGCCAATGAGGCTTTAGCGGCGATCATTAAAGTACGAGCTGAGAAAAATTGTGAAGAGGATTTAGCCCCGGCTTTGACTCAGTCAGGTCAAGCAATAAAGGATCTGAAGGAAGGAAGATTTCGGGAAGCTGTGAAAGGCTTCGAAAGTCTTTATGCCTCGGATACAGATCTTGATAGAAAGGCTGAATACGCTCTTCTAATAGCTAAAATTTATTACGGACAATTGAAGGATTTCCCCCTCTCACGAACTTGGGCTCTGCGCGCAGCAAGTCATAGATCTAAGTGGGGCGAGCCATATATGGTTATCGGAAAATTATATGCTTCCAGTGGACCTTTGTGTGGGCCCGGCGTGGGATTTGACAGCCAGATTGTCACTTGGCCGGCGATTGACAAGTGGAATTATGCCAAGAGTATAGATCCGTCGGTGACAGCTGAAGCCAATAAATTAATCAACACCTATACCCAATATATGCCATCGAGAGAGGATATTTTCTTCAGATCTTTAAAGGAGAATGATTCTTTTAGGGTGGGATGTTGGATTCAGGAGAATACTACGATCAGAACTGTTAAATAATCGAGTAGGAGGTAGATAATTAATTTATCTACCGTCCTCTCACACCACCGTAC
>CALCSX010000393.1 GCA_937894165.1 uncultured Saprospiraceae bacterium
TTATTAATAACTAAATCACCTTCCAGAATCCCCGGACAGCCATCGCTACCTTCCATGCCCGTGATAACAATGGAATCTGAAAAATCTTCGGGATCCAACACTAGAACTGAATTTACGGTCAGCCCCATATAAGTGCGAAGGACGCCATCTTGTTCGAAAGTAATTGTGTAGGGCAATGGACCTGAAAAATTAAACTCTATAATCAAAGGTTCGTCTTGGCAAAGAATTGGCGGAGCGGATATTGTAAGTGTCTCCATTTCATTGATCATAAAAAGAGTAGCATTGCTAATAGAGACACAATCTGATGCTAAATCAGGGTCACCATCTCCATCTAAAGGAGCTGCAACAGCTGTAAAATAATACTGCACTCCGGCATCAAGTTCCATGTTTAAAATAGACCATGGTATCATTGTAGACGTATAAAAAAAAACTGCTGATCCTTGTGGATTGACATTGGTTGATACAACGAAGAAAAGAGAATCACTTCCTGGAATACCATTGTAACCTCCCAAATAATTAAAATTTATATCTTCCCCAAAGCAGATGTTTATAGCTGTTCCATCCATCGATCCTACATCTAAAGTACAATCATTGCAAGTGGGAGAAGCACCACCTACCGGAGGAGGTATACATAGACCTCCATCAGAAACGATAAAATTATATCCGGAGCCAACATTGATCGGATTACTGGTAAAAATATTTCCTGTCAAGGTTCCGCTGCCGGGGGGAGAGACCATATAATTGTCTGAATCTCCTTCACTTATTTCAAATGTCACCGTGTATTGATCATCTTCATCATTGCAAATTCTCTCAATATTACTCACCAATGGACTATTTAATAATTGTATCTCAAAAAAAAGTGTATCAGATTCACAGCCGGTCTCTATATCTGTTACTACTACACTATATTCACCACCTCCGCTGGCATTTAATGGATATCCTGAGATTACGAAGGGATCGTAGGGGACATTCCATCTAAAACTGTAGTCACTGCTTAGATTTTCTAGATTTAATTCCACTACTACAAAAGTGCCCGGACAAATGGTAAGGTTTGGATCAGCCAGTGAAACAGGAATCTCTACACCCTCACAGTCAGATCTCAGGTTTCTGTCTAATATAAAAGCATAGGAATTTGAACACAGTGGTTGATTAATATTTTCCTTAAATTCAATTAATTCTTTTAATAAAATAGGTTGATTTGCCCTGACATTAGAAGAATTATATAAGCCAATTAAAACTAGTAAAAGAGAAAATGCTTTATTATATAATATCATAAGGAATCATTAATGCTTAGGAATCTTATTTAATCGTGTTGTTGAGCCGACGTGAAAAGCCAAAATCACAGTATTGAATTATATATAAATCGTATATATAAAAAGTTAAAAAAAAGAACAAAATAGATTACTAAATTTCTTAATATATTGATATTGAACATCATATAAAGATATGCAAATTTAGTTAACTTGTAGTTAACATGTAGATTAATCCATAAAATTATATGTGCCAATGAAGAAAAGTGAAAGGAGTTACAATTATTTAGATATTTTCAAAAAATAGGTAAATTAAAAGAGCTATTAATATTGCTTTAAAAGGTATTCAGCAACAAGTCTCCCAGATTTCATGGCAGCATTAATAGAACCGTTTAACAGAAAATCACCACACAAATAGACACCTTCTGAAATTTTAATTTGATCCTCAGGGATATGGTTTGCAACACTTTTTTGATTGGGTAATGCATTCTTTACATGGATTGATTTTAGAAAAGTCCAATTGGAGGCCTCCCTAAATCCCCGCGATATTTCATCAGTTACTTGTTCAGCTAACAAGGATTCAGACATATAGCTATAGTCTCCTATTAATGAAACAGAAATCAAGGACTTACCGGTCCTGCTGTACGAATTCGAAATATCACTTATCACACAAAAATTATTGACGATAGAATTTTTATTGGCATTTAATATCAAAATCCCTTCCTTAACGGGAGATGTTGATGCTGTAAAATAGACATTAGTCGTGTGGGAAAACTCAGATGCGATTTGATCTTCAGTCGGCTTTTGGAAACTTGTAATGATAGCCGAAGCTTTAATTATTTCTCCACTATTTAAAACTACTTCTCCGGCTGACCAGTTCCCCACTTCAGTATTGTATCTTATTTCTTCGGAATCAAAATGAGAGGCTAGTTGCTTTGGTATTTCAATCATTCCCTTAGCGGGGATCGCAGTATCTCCGGAGGAAAACATTTTGAAGACAAATTCAAACATCCGAGAAGATGTCCTCAATTCTTTTTCAAGGAAAATTCCTGACAGAAAAGGGCGAAAGAAATTATCAGCGATGCTTTGACTGAAACCTAAATTTTGTAAATATTGTATTGTTGACATTTCAGGTTCCTTAAAAATGTCCTCGATGGTTTTGCTTTTGAGTCTTTGACTTAGACGTAAAATTTTAAATTTATCACGCATTGTACCCGCTGCAGAAAATATGGTTGAGAAGGCTTCGGAAGGCTTTCTCATGACATCGGCCAACCTCATTTTGTGAGGTCCTTTAAAAATAAGCGCACCGGGGACAAACGGTTTCAAATCCAAAGCTTTGTAATCTAGTATAGCCTTGGCTTCCGGATATTCTGTCAATAGTACCTGAAATCCTCTGTCCAGTTTATAACCTTTGAAATCTTCAGTAGCAACCCGCCCGCCTACATGGCTTTCCTTTTCAAGTAATAAGACTTTGTTCCCGGCTCTTTTTAAATATAGAGCGGCGGTAAGTCCTGAAATTCCTGCGCCTATAATTACGATGGGAGCATGCTGATTCATATATTTTTAATTATTAGTGATGACAATAACCAACGATAGAAAGATATTAAGTCCGCTTAGTTCAAAATGTTTAAGTATTGGAAGATTTATTCGGTTATTCTTTACTGCGTGAGGAACCCGTAGGGCGCAAGCAACGAAACGAAAGTAAAGCTGTCTTGCGGTGGCGAAACGAAGTGCAGACACGGTACCCCGTAGGACTCCGACCCGGTGAAATCAAAATCAGGTGCAACAAATATGATATGTGGAAATAATTTTAATGATTTAAATCTAAACGATCACCGGGGCACGCCCAAATAAAACTACCAATTAGTATTTAGGGTAATCTTGCTATGACTGTTTTATTACCCACGGGAATATCTCCAATTTTGGTTTCAATAATTGCATCCAAAGGAAGTAATATATCTACCCGAGAACCAAATCGGATAAAACCTTGATCGTGACCTTGCACGACTTTTTGACCAATTTGTGCATAGGATATAATTCGTCTTGCAACAGCTCCCGCAATTTGTTTCAGAAGAATTTCCTGACCTACATCGTTTTTAAGGACAACAACATTTCTCTCATTCTCAGTCGAAGATTTAGGATCCCAGGCAACTAAATATTTGCCCTCGTGATATTTCGTATACATGACTTCACCTGAAAGGGGATAACGATTGACATGTACATTAATAGGACTCATAAATATAGAAACTTGAATACGTTCATCCTTAAAATACTCGTCATCGAAAATCTTCTCAATCACTACAACCTTGCCATCCGCAGGGGCGTAGACTAATTTATTGTCAAATTTGGGAATGGATCTTTTAGGATTTCTGAAAAATTGAATCACCAAAATCATTATAATCGTCAAAGCCGAAAATATTGACCAATAAATCCAATCATTTTCTATAGTAACTATGCTCATGCTAAAAACCGACCAGGCGATAACGACCAAAAAAACGAAGTTTATTCCTTCTCTGTGTATGATAAATCTGTCCATGTATATAATTATTTCACAAAGGTAACTTTATATCTCAAAAAATAATTCCATATTTCGAAATGATTAACAAAGTAGGTTCGGATTATACAGTAGTAAAATATGCTATTGAATAACGAATTTGAAGTAAAAAAGCACAAAAGGCACGCAAAATATCAATGAATCGAACCTGTCCAAAAAGCCGCCATGACCGGGGAAGAAAGAACCGGAATCCTTGATGTCCAGATTTCTTTTCAGCATTGATTCGACGAGGTCACCCAAAGTACCGAAAATAGCCACCATTATACTGACCACAATCCAATGATTGCCATTAAATGTAGTAAAAATACTGCTCAGCACCCAGGATACCAGCAGGGCTGCACCAAGCCCCCCTACAGTGCCCTCCATGGTCTTTTTAGGAGAAATTTTAGGATATAAAGGTTTTTTCCCAAACAAACTTCCTATTAAATAAGCACCCGAATCATTGGCCCATATCAAAATGCATAGTCCTAGAATCAGTTCGGGAACATATAAATCGTGAACGAAAGCTAAATTTATCAACAACGAAAAGGGTATTCCAATATACATCATCCCCATAATAGTGTAAGAAATTATGGGAATACTGTTCTTATTTCCGGAAAATAGTATCATTAATATATATATACAGAAAATGATTGAAATAACCAGAAGGCTAACTTCAGGGAAGGAATTTCTGCCATTGATTTCATCCAAGAAATATAAACTTTGGAGCAGATAGGGCATCATACCTGCTATCAGAGCAAAGAACCTGACGATGCCTGGATTTTCTCTGTCGATAATAGAATAGAACTCATACAAACAGGAGAAGCATATGAATCCGAAAAGCAACATAAAAGCCTTGGGACCTGCTAGAATGCAAACGACTATTATAGCCACTAATGCAGCGCCGGTAATTGCTCTTTGTCTTACTTTTTTATAATCTAGAGCCATAGTTTTCCCTGTCGGATTTAGAATTTATTTTACTGAATTGAATCATGAGTATAATTGTAAATATTAATGATAGTAAAGCCAGAAACCACGGCATAGTAAGCGGTGTGTTAACATCCTCAACCATGTCCGGGTTGAAATAAGCTAATACAACTTGTATGCCATTATTAAAAAAGTGCGCAATAATAGGATACCATAGGTTATTTGTCAGCACATAAATAGCACCTAAAATAAAACCTAAGATGGCTCGAGGCAGAAATCCTTCAAACTGAAAGTGTATGGCTGAAAATATTACGGCAGCGAGAGCAACACCCACCCACTTATTATTTAGTATGGTAATTAATTTTTTCTGAAGAATACCTCTGAAAAGAAGCTCTTCTCCAAGCGCCGGAATTATAGCAATTAATATTATATTAGAAATTAATGCAGGAATATTTTTTTCGGAGAGAATTGCTTTCATTAATTCCTCGGTGCGAGATTCCATAGATTGGAGAAATTCCGGAAGTTCAATCAACTGATTTAGATAAAATGAGTAGTGAACTAATGGAACAGACACTATAAGAACGATTATCGATAAAAACAGATAATAGGCATTCAGATTTTTTTTAAGATTGAAATAATTAGCTATCGATTCTCTTTTATAAAGTGCCACAAATATTATAGGAGGAAGTATAAAGGAGAAAAGATGGTTGAAAACCAGATTTATTTTGATGAAATTGATCGATTGTGATGTCCAAAGAGTGGGGTCGTTCACGACATCGTTGAGAGAAAGCTGATAAATCCAACCGATAAATGCAGTTGTTAATAATCCAAGCGTTCCTGAAAGGAGGATTATTATCGTAAAGACTATGATGAGGTCAAGTAGAGCTTTGGCTTTTGAACTTTTATTGATTTCAGCCTCTTCCATATAGATGTTTATGGTTAAATTTGCGCAAAACTAATCAAATTAAAGATTTTGAATGACACGATTAAGCGTTAATATAAATAAAGTTGCACTAATAAGGAATGCCCGGGGAGGCAATTTGCCGGATATCATTCAATTTGCTCAAGACTGTGAGCGATTTGGTGCGCAAGGTATAACGGTACATCCACGACCGGATGAGAGACATATTAGATTTAATGATTTGGAAGGATTAAAAGAGGTGGTGAAAACAGAATTTAATATTGAAGGGAACCCAACCGAACATTTTATTAGAGAGGTTTTACGAATAAAGCCTCACCAGGTCACCTTGGTGCCGGATAGCCCGGATGCTTTAACGTCTAATACCGGGTGGGATGTGATTAAGCATCAGGATTTTTTAATAGACGTCGTGGACCGATTCCATGAAGAGGGTATTAGGGTATCTATTTTTCTCAATCCTGAGGTAGGACTTGTTGAAGGGGCTAAGGCGACGGGAACTGATCGCATTGAACTTTACACAGGCGGATACGCTCATCAATATTTAAAAGATCCCGCCTTAGCGGTGAAACATCATAAGGCAGTGGGAGAGAGGGCGGCAGAAATTGGTTTGGGTTTAAATGCCGGTCATGATTTGAACTTGGATAATTTGAAATACTATGCGCAGGAAGTTCCATCTCTATTAGAGGTTTCCATTGGTCACGCTTTAATATGTGATGCATTATATTATGGTATAGAACGTACCATATCCTATTATAGGGATTTGTTAATTTAGGGAAAATGGGATTTTTTTATTATTTTATAAAACTTATATTCTGATATTGATAAATTATTCTTATCTTTGCATTCCTAAATATAAACAATTATAAAAGTAGATAAAATATGCTAATAATCGACGTTAAAGACAATGAATCAATTGACAAAGCTCTTAAGAAATACAAAAGAAAATTTGAGCGCGCCGGTATTCTAAAACAACTTCGTAACAGAAAACATTTTACAAAAAAATCTGTCAATCGTAGAACTGAGCTTTTGAAAGCGGCTTACAAACTTGAAAAATACGGTAATAGCAATTAATTTAAAATTGTAATATAACTTTTATTTATAATATAAAATCCTTATCTTGGAAGAAAATTCCGGGATGAGGATTTCTTCGTTTATAAATTATCTCTCTTTCGAAAAGAGGTATTCTTCCAACACTATTGAGGCTTATAGCAGAGACCTCAACTTCTTTTTCCAATATTTAGATGCGCAATATGAGTTCAATGATCCTTTAAGTGTGGAGAAAATTCATGTGAGGAGCTGGATAGCGCATATGATTGAAAAGAAACTCACTGCCAGATCTGTCAATCGCAAGCTCTCAGTGATTAGATCATACTATAAATTTTTTCAGAGATCCGGAGAAATCAAAATTAATCCCACAACCGGAATAGCAGCAATGAAAACGCCTAAAAGGTTGCCGTCCTTTGTAAAGGAGGAGGAAGCCGCCCATTTGCTTCGTTTGGATGTTTTTTCAGAAGATTTCGAAGGGCAAAGGGATGCGTTAATTTTGTCTATATTATATAATTGTGGATTAAGACGCGATGAGCTTATCAATTTAAAGGAAGGAGATATTGACGAATCAGCAGGTCAAATTAGGGTCACAGGTAAAGGAAATAAACGAAGAATTATTCCCGTTTCCCGGAAACTAATAGATCAAGTCAATCGTTATAAATTTGTAAAAAGTGAGGAAATGAAATATTCTATATCGGAATATTTGTTTATTTCCAAAAAAGGTACTAAATTATACCCTAAATTCGTTTACAATCTAGTTCATAAATATTTGAGTATGGTAACCACTATTGAGAAGAGAAGTCCCCACATATTAAGACATACATTTGCTACTCATTTATCCAACAACGGCGCAGACTTAAATGCCATTAAAGAATTATTAGGTCATTCTAGTCTTGCCGCCACACAAATCTATACGCACAACTCAATAGAAAGACTCAAGGAGGTCTATAATCTTTCCCATCCTAAGTCGGGTAAGTAGTTGAAGTGTAGTTAAATCAAAGACAATCATTTTATTTTTTTAACATAATAAATCAAAGTGCTATGAGAGTACACACAGAAGCAGTTCATTTTACGGCAGACCAGAAGTTAATAGACTTTATTGATCACAAAGTAAATAAGTTGGGTCAATTTTATGACAAGATCATAGAGACAAATGTGATATTAAAGACTGAGAATTCTGGTCAGATTAAGGATAAAATAGCAGAGATAAGTATCCAAGTGCCGGGGGAGGTGATTTTTTGTAAGGATGTAGATAAGACTTTTGAAGGCGCAGTAGATGGGTCAGTGGCTTCATTGAAAAGACAATTAATCAAATTCAAAGAAAAGATGCGCGCTTATTAGTATTGCGTATTTGAAAGAATTTATTGAAATAGCCACTCTTTTTATAAGGGGTGGCTATTTTCATTGGTGGCAATTTAAATAATTTAAGGTAGTGATAATAATATGTCTAAATATAAGTGATTCTAATTCAAGCCCGTAGAATGAGTAAGATTTCAAAGGAATATAAATTTCATGAATTGTCTATAAAACATATAAATACTTAATTAAAAATGTATCTTTGCGGCGCTTCTCTAAAGAGGGAAGAAAGAGAGTGGATTCATGTATGCGGTAAAGTAAAAATGAATTCGCTGAGCTTTGAAAACGGGTGGCAAAGTGTACCAAAAGCTTCTGAAAAAAAAAATTCAAAAAAAAATTAAAATATTTTCTGAATATCGTTAAAGAAGTTATCTTTGCAATCGCTTAGGCGAAAAGTTCATTTAAAAGAGAAAATTATTGCCAGTATAGCTCAGTTGGCCAGAGCAGCTGATTTGTAATCAGCGGGTCGGGGGTTCGAATCCCTCTACTGGCTCCCACGTTTGGGAAAGGGGGGTGCGCCGAAGTCGGAGAGTCGGGGCAGACTGTAAATCTGTTGCTTATGGCTGAATAGGTTCGAATCCTATCACCCCCACAATCAAGCAAAGGGAAAATATTAAGCGGGAGTAGCTCAGTTGGTAGAGCATCAGCCTTCCAAGCTGAGGGTCGCGGGTTCGAGTCTCGTCTCCCGCTCTTAATTTTTCTACACGGATTGGTGATTTTAAAGCAGCGTAGCTAAATGGTTATGATTGTTTTTAAAATCACCTATTGTTATTTGGAAACAAGCCGATGTAGCTCAGGGGTAGAGCACTTCCATGGTAAGGAAGGGGTCAAGGGTTCAATTCCCTTCATTGGCTCTGAAATGAATTAAAAGATTAGAATTTTTATTTAACTTATTTAATGTATTAAAATTTTTGACTGATGGCAAAGGAAACATTTCAAAGGATTAAACCTCACTTGAATATCGGTACAATAGGACACGTTGACCACGGTAAGACGACTCTGACGGCTGCCATCACGAATGTTCTAGCTGATATGGGCTTAGCTCAGAAAAAGGATTACGCATCTATCGATGCTGCTCCTGAGGAAAAGGAAAGAGGTATTACAATTAACACGGCACACGTGGAGTATGAGACAGCAAATCGTCACTATGCTCACGTTGATTGTCCTGGTCACGCGGATTATGTGAAGAACATGGTTACGGGTGCTGCACAGATGGATGGTGCTATTCTTGTAGTTGCGGCTACAGATGGTCCTATGCCACAGACTAGAGAACATATATTGCTTGCTCGTCAGGTAGGTGTTCCAAATCTTGTTGTATTCATGAACAAGGTGGATTTGGTAGATGATGAAGAAATGTTGGAATTAGTTGAAATGGAAGTTAGAGAGTTGTTAAGCTCTTATGATTTTGACGGAGACAATATACAAATTATTAAAGGTTCAGCTCTTAAAGCTCTTGAAGGAGATGCTACAGGAGTACAAGCTATCAAAGACCTTATGGACGCGGTTGATAAAGAAATCGTTGAGCCTGTAAGAGCTATTGATAAGCCGTTCTTGATGCCTGTTGAGGATGTATTCTCAATCACTGGTAGAGGAACTGTTGCTACAGGAAGAATTGAAAGAGGTATTATTGAAGTAGGTAATCCGGTAGAAATTATCGGAATGCAGAATCTAGGTGATAAAGCTCTTACTTCAACTGTAACAGGAGTTGAGATGTTCCGTAAGTTATTGAACAGAGGTGAGGCCGGTGATAATGCAGGTCTACTTTTGAGAGGTATCGATAAGAACAATATCAAAAGAGGAATGGTTATTTGTGCTCCGGGTTCAGTAAAGCCACACCACAAGTTCAAAGCTGAGGTGTATGTATTGAGCAAAGAGGAAGGTGGACGTCATACGCCATTTTTCAACGGATATAGACCTCAATTCTATTTCAGAACAACTGACGTAACTGGAGATTGTGTTCTTCCTGCAGGTGTAGAAATGGTTATGCCGGGTGATAACGTTTCTTTAGAAGTAACATTAATCAATACTATTGCAATGGACAAAGGTCTACGATTTGCGATCCGTGAGGGTGGTAGAACAGTAGGTGCTGGTCAGGTAACTGAAGTTATCCAGTAATTAGTATTTTTTAAAAATAAATTGGAGAAATTAAGTGTCTTAACAGATGCTTA
>CALCSX010000394.1 GCA_937894165.1 uncultured Saprospiraceae bacterium
AAAAACCTGGTTTTGGCGGGATTTTTGCCCGAAGGAAGCACAAATCATGACAAAACTATTTTCTCAACATTTTTAAACCTCATAAAAACTTGACGATTCCCCATACTCAATTGATAAATACATAAAATTGAAGACTTTGCGTTATATTTGAGAAAAATATCAGAATGAAACAGACACTTCTAAAACGAGAGAAAATCATTGAAACTTTAAAGAAAATGCCTGACCAAGTATCTTTAGACGATGTTCTTGATAGAATTATACTCCTTGATAAAATCGAATCAGGACTTGAGCAAAGTAAAAAAGGACAAATTACTCCTGACGAGAAACTTGACGAGAAACTACAAGAATGGTTAAAATAAATTGGACAGAACAAGCTATTGAGGACCTGACAAATATTGCAGATTTTATCCGCAAAGACTCTGAAAAATATGCACGCCTTACGATTAAAAACATTAGAAACAGAGTCGGACAACTAAAACAATTTCCAAATAGTGGCAAGATTGTTCCGGAAATCGAAAAAAATGAAATCAGAGAATTAATTTTAGGCAACTATCGAATAATCTATTTAATTTTTTCCTCATCACGTATCGATATATTAACTGTTCATCATTCTGCTCGACAACTCAGTCTGTAAATGGCACACAATATCAAAGTTACCTTCGCTATTTAAAGTTTCTATGCAAGCAAAATGTGTAAATGATATCCAATATTTCACAGAAAGCCCCGAAGGTGGCGCAATATCTTAGCACAGGGTGAAGCCCTGTGATATAAATAGAAAAAACCTGGTTTTGGCGGGATTTTTGCCCGAAGGAAGCACAAATCATGACAAAAACGGTATTTAGTAGCAAGTGCCGAAGCCTAACCGTATATCAAGATTTTTTAAATGACACAAAATACCCTGCAATTTCCTTCTTTAAAATGAAATAAATACACTAATTTAGGGAGTGATAAGAGAGATATTTTCCCGAAATCAATTCAAGAATGGTGAGTTTCGAAATAATAAGGAAGTAATTTCAGAAATGAAAGAATGGCTAGTAAAGAAATAGTATGGGACTGAAATCCATTACATACACATCTTTAAGTAAATTGGCCTAAAAAGCAATAAAATGTACTTAAAAGTGAAATTAATTTGTAAATTAACTCAAAAGTGAATAACTTTGCCATAATAGAACACGTCAACGGTTTAATAAAGTAAATTTTTACACTGTAAAAATCGAAAATCATGAGATTAGTTTGTTTAGTCAATTCATAAGTAAACATACTAATGAAAATTACGAAAAGCTAAACCATATTTTAACTTGGATCAAAATTATTGGGAACAAGTATAGTGCAAGATCGATTTATTTCAGAAACTAAGCTGAAACTGCCGATACTTCTGCACTACCTCCGCTAAATCCAAATTGGGATCCATCCTTCATTGAATGGGACAATGAGACACAAACCGGAGAACTCAATAATCTAAGATTATACACTTTTAGAGCGAATTCTCATGTAGTATTTCTATTTAACGGCGATGTTAAAACTGCGGAGAAAGCACAAAACTGTCCAAATGTAAGACCTCACTTTAAACAGGCAAATATTTTGACAAGAGTAATTGAAGAGTGTTTTAGAATTGGTGAGATTTCTTGGAATGAAAAACATACTGATATTGAATTTGAAAACGATTTAGAACTAAATTGGTAAAAAACATGAATGAGAATAGCATAATTTCCGATTGGTTAGACCGATATGGTGATCCCGAAACTGAAAAATTCATAGAAAAAAATCTTGCTATAGCAGACAAGGTGAATTCTGCCCTAGAAGCGAAAGGCTGGAGCAAAGGTCAATTAGCAGAGGCCATGGGCAAATCACCTTCTGAAGTTAGCAAATGGCTTTCTGGTATGCACAACTTAACTCTAAAGAGTATCATTAAGATGGAAACGACTTTAGATATAGATCTGATCCATTGTGAACCTATAAAGGAATATGAATATGTTTTTTTAGGTGTGATTAGCAATACAGAAGATTCTATTTGTGAGGCTGAAGAATACACAGAAACAAATGAATTGGAGGAGTTTTCTATAGCTATGTAATGCCCTATGAAAAAAAAATTAGCACCCATTGTTGTTCAAGAAATACATTTGCTTCGAGTTGAAGTGGTTCAACAGAAGCTTGATGTAAATGCTTTTAAAAAGCAGAGAAAACACCACTTAAATGTTGGGCATAAATTAGCTCACAACTTAAAGGATGAGCGAGTTAAACTGGAATTAGTATTTTCTTTTGACAATAGCCAAAACGAATCACTTTTATTCTTTCAAATAGACTTTCATTTTCATATCGAAAATCTTTCCAATTTCTATGAGCTGAATGGAGAAAAACACCCTGTATTTAGTGGTCTATTAACCGCTACACTGTTAAGTATTAGTTTCTCTACTGCAAGAGGTATTATTCTGGAAAAACTCAACAATGCAGGTATTTCCAATATCATTTTACCGATAGTTTCCCCACAGGAAATGCTTAAGCCTAATGCTTAGCTGTTATTGCAAATCTACGTGATCTGCGGGAGATTGTCTGAACCTTGATTCGCTTGATTTTAGGATTTCTGGATTTAGTGTCCAATTCATTCAAATTGTGAAATAGATTTATCTTCAAAATCTAACAAATATGCTGCAAGCATATCCTAATTCGTGTAATCTATGGTAACCCAACTTATGCCGAAGCCTTCCCTATTCGTGCATTCGTGGCTAAAATAAATGCCGGAGGCATTCCATCTGTGCCAAATCTGTGAAATCCGTGTAATCTGTGAGATACTAAAAAATGCCGCAGGCATCCCAAACCACTCTTCCAAAAACGAAGCTTAAATCCTCTAACTTTCAAATAAAAATCCCCCGAACTTACCCAACCCAGAACTCAGAACAATAAAACGTAGAACTATGCGCAAGCAAACGAGAGTTTCAGGGGAGCCAAAAAGGCACCGGCATCCCAAACCGCTCTCCAAACCGCTCTCTGTGCAAATCTGCGACATCTGCGGGAGCCAAAAAAATGCCGAAGGCATCCGAATCGCGCTTCCAAAAAAGAATCCCATGTAGTTTCTTCAATTAAAACATCGGTTGATGTTCCTTTTTAAAGTCAGCCAAGGACATATTAGATAATGATGCCGCTTTAGACATAGAAATTTGACCTTCAATTAATGCCCTAAATAAGAGTTGCTCATAACGATTACTTTCCTCAACTCCCTCATAATCTATTGGTTCATCAATTTTCCAATTCATCTGCTTAATGAAATAGAAGAATTGCTTGGTGTAATAATCATTGATAATACCACAAGCATTGGCACGCATGATTAAGGCTTGCATAGATATACCATACTGTTTCTTGATATTTCCTAATTCCAGGATGGAGAGCTTATTTCGATGAGTGCCTAATTCTGACTTAATAGTTTTCTCCGGCAATAGCATGGCGCCGGAAAACTGATGGCACAAGTCCTCCTTCTCCTTTTCAGAAATATCACCAAACTTCAATAATAAATGAGCCAGTTCATGCAGTAAAGTAAACCTTATTCTATCAGGTTTATTGGCCTTACGTATATTATATGCAATGACAGGGATACTGCCATTCACGCAGGTTTGCAAGCCATCGAAATCTTCGGCTACATCGAGTTTAACCACCTTAATATTTTTATCTTCCAGAAGTTCTACGATGTTAAATATAGGCCCTTTGCCTAATTCCCACTCTTCTCTAAGAATATTAGCGGCTTCATTTACTTGAGAATATTCACTAACCTTAGGAAAATCTTTCAGCGGGTGATCAAAATCCTTCTGCATTCCCAGAATTTCCTCCAATTCTAAATAGCGGGAGAGATACTCCTTGGTTTTTTCGATGATTACTGCTGCATCCTTCTGCGGCATTTTGCGTATCTTTCTATATTCTATTTCTCCGAGTTCTACATGAGTAGTTCTGAAGAAGAAATCCTTACTAACATTTAAAGCCTTACTAAGCCAATTAATTTTTTCCGCATCCGGAATTACCTCACCTTTCTCATAACGATGCAATGCTTGGCGGCTTAGTTTATTATCTATTGCATCAGCCAAATCTTGCAGTGAAAATCCATTCATTAAACGCGCTGACCTAAAACGTTCTGCAAATATCGCTTCCATCTTTTTCCTTGTTTTCGTATGAGAACGCAAAGGTAAATTTTTAGTTGACAAATGTACAGTATTTAACATAAAGTTTTAATTATATTGTAACTATGACAAAATTTCATGTTCATAATACCTATATTTGGCAGACATTATGACAAATTTGACAAAATGGCGCAATGTTGACAGATTTGGTTGACAGTTTTGTATTTTGGTATAGTAATTGTCAATCTATTTTATATTTATTATTTTTCAATATAAAATTTTATAAAAATGGATAAAAGTCTACATTTAGAATCGGTCATATCTACACACCAAATTACAAAGGAAAAAAATCTTTTGGATAAACATATTCAAAGGAAAAATGAAGTCAAAGAAGCTCTAGAAGAAGAATATGGTGGTAACATTTATTCTCCATTTAATTCAGGTTCATATGCTAAGAACACAGCAATCAATACTAAATTTGATTTTGATTTAGTATCACCTTTCAAAAGAAATTCTTTTGGATCAAGTGGAACACTTAAAGATATGTTTGATCACGTTTTCAATTTTCTTTCCGAAACATTTAAAAATGTTGCTAAAGTTAGGAAGCAAAAGGTTTCAATTGGATTAGAATTTCATCGTGATAATGAAGGAGATGAAATCAAAATTGATGTCGTCCCGGGTCGTGAGTTATCGCAAGATCAATATAGGGAAAATGAAAATCTGAATCTTTATGTGTTTTCCAAGTATGGAAATTTAGATGCCGGCAGTGAGCGAATTAAAACTAATGTTAAAGTACAAATCAGAAACATTAAAGACAGGGCAACAACTGAAAAAGATTCGATAAGAAAAATAATACGTCTTTTGAAAGTTTGGAAAACTACTAAGAATAATTATCCTACTAAATCCTTCTTTTTGGAGCTTATAACTATTAAAGCATTTGATTCCAAATCCATATCCGGTAGTATCTGGGATAAATTAGAAGCAGTTTTAGAATTTATCCGTGATAATGTTACCAAAGAAAATTTTACACTGAAAGATCCGGGAAATAGTTCAAATGATCTGGCTGACACATTGTCTTCATATGAAAAACAGCAATTATCGGACGATATGAAAAATATGCTCATAAGGATTCATGACAATGACGAAAACCTAAAACTTTATTTTCCGGAAAATCCCAAATTTAAAAAACAAGATAATAAATATGTGGCTACTATCGGAATGACCGTGCCTCCACCAAAATTAAATTTTGGATAAAAGCAATGAAAGAAAGAGTTGATAAAATCAATGCAGTAATTGAAAGCATACCCGATGTTAAAATTGTAAAGCATTTTGTGCAAAGCAATAATGACATTCGGGGTTGCATTACTGTATTTGTTGAAGGTTTGGAAAAGCCATTAGAATTTATTGTTAATATCCAGCCTCAATACCCCTTTAAAAGACACGAAACAGAAACTATTCAGTTTGCGAATAATGAATTATTGGATCATAATCATATTATGAAAAATGGTGCGATTTGCATTCATACAGCTAATAGTCCCATTCTGTCTCAAAAACTTAGTTATGATATTGAATCAGTAAAAGCATGGATAAGGAAATACTATATTAACAAAGATTCAGATACTCATTATGAGCATTTAATTGTTCCAACTAAGAGATTTAAGGAAAATCATAGTGCATTTTTCTTCACTGAGGTTGATTATACGTTCCATCGAAATCAGTATGGTTTTGTCGATTATTCAATAATGAGTCGTGGGATTTTTTACAAAGAAAATATTGTGAGCGCGATTATTCAAGCCTTTTATAATAAGAAAAGTAAAATATTAGTAAATGTAGAGTGGAATTTTAGACTTAAAGAATTGCCCATAAAT
>CALCSX010000395.1 GCA_937894165.1 uncultured Saprospiraceae bacterium
TTTCTGATCCGCAATGATCATATTCTATTTCTTCCGGAAATTCCGAATCAAATTCAGCAAATACCTTATTCACAAAAACCGATTGCGGAATAGCTGTTCCTAAGACTGTGAAAGGTATAATTATAAATATGGATTCATCAACGTCAATTGTTTGACCGGCTTTTAGTGTAAAAGTTATTATATTGCCTGAAACATTTAAATCAAATCTAGTTGTATCATAGACAATATTCATAATGTCTGCATCTAATAGATCAGTAGGAAAAGTATCTATTAAAATTAAACTATCCAAAACAGTATTTCCTCTATTCTTAAATGTTATAAAAAATTCTCCGGAGCATCCCGGTGCTAAATGCGTATAAGAGGGAATTCTTAGTCTTTTTTCTAATTCTCCATTGTAAGTAAACACAGTTTGCTGGTATTCTCCATATCCCGATATCGTATCAGATATTATAATATCATCACAATCCTCCATTAATTCTGCATAAGTGTCAAAATATACACTATAATTACAGGTTTCGCAAGTTAATATCTCTCCTTTGACAAAAAATATGAATAAAGAGTTAGAACTACTTGATGGCAATACCCCACCATTCCAAGTTGTTTTATATGAATAAGTACTCCCGGGATCGGGGATAGCAGTATAACTAATATTGGGTGCATTAGGGTTTTGAAAATTATGTTGATTATATCCTGTAATAGCTAAATCCGTTTCAGTACACCCTGATCCAACCAAGTTAATATAAACACTATCCAATTTTAAATCGTATGTACCCAAACCCCCACTGGCAGAGATCCCATTCATGGTCACACCATCAGAAAAGTCCTGCCAATACTGCATTCTCCACTCTCGTTCATAATAGGCTAAATTAGAAAGATTGGGATCTCTTTCAGTCACTTCATACACCCAGTAATTATTGGCGATAGCAGTAATTTCAAGTGTTTCCGGAGGAAAAAAAAGCGGTATACTATCACAAAATCGAAATCCAGTCACACTAAATGCAGCGGATTCCCCATCACATGTAATACCGGTCTTAAATCTAAACTGGAAATTAATAGAAAGAGGATCACATGATACACAGGAAGATGGTCCTGTTGTCAGATAGATAGTATTTCCAAAAACTTCATAGAGGGAAGTATTAACTCCACCAATAAAATCTAATTTATTCGGATCAAATGTCACTGTTAACTCATCTACTCCGGGACAGAAATCAGTAATGGATAAATCAAATATAGCTCCGGATAAGGTGGAATCAATAGCTGTATAGCCATTTTGAACTAATTCATATGTTGGATTAGCTGGAAGCTGAGCAGTGATAAAATTATTTGCGAACAGAGAAAGCACTAAAGTTAAAAGTAAATTTTGTTTCATGACATAGAATTTTAGCGTGATGTGATTATTCCTTGATAAATTTTTTCATTATATTTTCACCATTTATAGTCATTATTAGATTGTATGTTCCGGATGGAAGCATATGAACATTTTCAGTAATAATAATTTTCCCTGAATTATCCAATTTTTTCTTTGATAGTATTTCTTGTCCTAGGGTATTAAATATTTTATATTCAATACCAGAATTATTCTCAAGTTCAAATTCTAAATTTAGGATCTCTCCTACAGGGTTAGGATATAAATTTATTGTAGAGTTGGATGTAAATACGTTTTGTTGACTTGTTGAAATATCCACTTTAGTTTCGAATGCATTTACTATTTCACCGCTTGCTCCATCAAGCACCATCACTACTACTTTCAAGTTTTCAGGTATGCTTTCTTCCGGAACATCATAATAAAAAGTTTTAGTTACTCCCTCTCCTGCATTGATTGTGGAAGGGATAGAACCTATTTCTCCCCTATATCCTCCAAGAATAGCTATCGGAACATTATTATAATGCATTCTCGAAGCCGGAACCGGATCTGTCTCATCATACCAGTACAAGCCATTGCTCCAAACCTTATAAGAATTTCTAACCAAATTGACCTGGTCAAACTCAGAACCCACACCTCTAATCGAATCTTCCAATACAATGACACTGAATCTAAAATCTTGATCTGTAAAATCCCCATAAAATAAGGCATTAGCCTCCACTGTTAAAAGCCTGTTGGAGTTTTCACGGAAAGTTGCTTCCGCTTCAACTTTTAAAGGTGAATGTAAAGATGAATTAAATAAATCATAATACAAATCAAACCCTGTTGAAAAAACATAAGTATTGTTATAGATTCGATTGGCATTATATCTAGGAAAGTTATTAAATTCTAATTCTTCATAATCCTGAATTGACATTGGATTTACAATTTCTTCATTAAGATTATGTTTATGTACTGCAATGCCAATAAAATTATCATATTTCTCTTCCAAGTATTCTATGACGGCATAACTTAATGGGCAATATCCACACCAAGGCCCAACGCCCATCTCATATACAACTGTAGGAGTAGGAATCTCCGTAAGCCCATGAATATAAAGATTCTGAAATTCCTCTGAAGCTTCTCCGTTAACAGCTATGACTTCAACTTTAATTTCTTCTTCTGTCAATAAATTTACTGTAAACCCTTGACTGAATTCATAGTAGAAAGTATCTAAGGGCGAAATATCGAGTCCATCAAAGATTTCTGTTATTATTGAGTCTCCATGACTCCATCTCATCTCTATAAGGTTGAGGGAATTTCTTCCGGTATTTTTGATAGTTCCTTTAATAGGTGCAGTGCTCCCCATTTGATGATATTTGATAGTTGATATCTCTAGCATTTCCACCTTGTTGAGATCTATTTTTTCTACTACAATGTCATCAATAGCAAGATTAATTCGGTAGCCAATATGCCTAAAACCAATATGTATAGTGGAACCAATAAAATTATCTAAATTCACACTTCTTTCCCGACAGCGGGTATCTGTCGGGCCACCTTCTCCATCAATTTCAAATACAATTTCTGTAAAATCCTCGGTATTTGTTCCTGTAGTAGATATTAAGACTTGATATTGTACCCGTGCCGGGAAGACAGAAGTAGAATTCCAACTTAAGACTAATCCCTCTTGATCTACATCAATAGCAGGTGTTATCATCCAAGCATCTATTGGGTCACCTATTGGATCGAAATGGGCGGAAGATATGGCTTTACTGCTGTAAGGTTTCAATCCACAAAAATCATAACCTCTAATTCCCCATCCTTCTTGGAGATCTTCATATTGAGGTAATAATGTCTGTCCGGTCAATTCTCTTACGATCATATCACCCATGCCATCTTCGAAATCTTGATGATAATAAACCTGTGCAGTAAGTTGGGAATTTAATAAACAAGTGAATGCCAGTAGGTAAATGTACTTTTTCATGTAGGGGTAGTTTTGGTTAAGTATGATGATGAGTCCACTCCGAGAACCCTTTTCTATTACGAATGGCTACAAAACCCAATATATTCGTAAAATGAAAAAATCTATCCTCAATGAAACGATGCTTCGACTCCGCTCAGCACAAGTGGCTACACATGCGGAATATTTTTCCATTTAACTCGATCTTGAATTTTTCGCTCATTCTCATCACGAAAGGGTTTTCAGAGTGGACTCATAATGAAGGACTAAAATAAATATAATTTTGGATAAATGCAAGGATTTTGCATTAAAATTTAGGAATTAAAATTCTGACACTGTATAAAATTTAATTATATATGTCTTTTAATTTTACCTAATTTAAAAATGGTTCACCTCAGAAGATTATTATTATTTTCATTTTTAAAATGATTAACCAAACTCAGAATTAGGAGATTTATTCATCATTAGCTTCCTGCTCCTCCTCCATCGCTTCAGACAGCAATCTCTCATTAATTTTTTTGCTTGCCTTAACCCCGAGCACCTTGAGTTTTTCAACTCTTGAAATTAGATTCCCCTTGCCTTCCGAGAGCTTTTTCATTGTGTCGCCATAGGTGTTTTGTGCCGTATTAAGTTGATTTCCCAACTTGATCAGCTCAGCAGTTAAATTGGCGAATGCATCGTATAATCTACCGGCTTGATTGGCTATTTCAATGGCATTTTGCTTTTGTTTTTCATTTTGCCACATGCTGTCGATAGTCTTTAGGACAGCGAGAAGCGTCGTGGGAGTAACTAAAATGATGTTTTTAGCGAAAGCATCGGCGTAGAGTGATGGATTTTCCATAGAGGCTATTGCGAAAGCAGATTCGATGGGAATGAAAAGCAGCACAAAGTCCGGGCTTTCCATGTCATAGAGCTTGTGATAATTTTTCTCTGTCAGGCCTTTGATATGATTTTTTAAGGATAGAAGGTGGTTACGGAGATGCGTGGGTTTTTCAAGTTCCTCAGTGGAATTCACGAAATTTTCATAAGCCACGAGAGAGACTTTTGAATCTACAATCAATTTTTTTTCTCCCGGGAGATGTATTACATAATCAGGAAAGAGCCTGTTTCCATCTTCAGAGATAAAGCTCTGTTGTCGGAAATATTCACGGTCTTTCTGCAAACCGCTTTTCTCAAGCACACTTTCGAGAATCATTTCCCCCCAATTTCCCTGCAATTTAGTGTCTCCTTTCAGCGCTTTGGTCAGGTTTTGGGTTTCCTGACTCATCTGCAAATTGAGGTTTTTGAGTCCAATTATTTGTTGGACTAAATCGGCACTTCTGTGAATATCTTCCTTGTTGGTCTCCTCCACTCTTTTCTCGAAATTCTGGATTTTTTCTTGGAGGGGCTTGAGTATGGCGTCGAGATTTTCCTTGTTTTGATGAGTGAATTTGGTGGATTTTTCGTCTAGGATCTTGTTGGCAAGGTTTTCAAATTCTTTGGTGAATTTTTCATTGAGTTTTTCCACTTCAATTTTTTGCTCCTCATGGCGAAGTTGCAGATTTTCAAACTCAATATTTCGCCTATTTAGTTCTAAATTTAATGTTTCTCGCTCATTGCGCAGCACTTCCCGCAGTTTTTCAGCTTCATTTATTTGATTTTGCAGCTTCTCTTCATTTCCTGAGCTCGTCAGCAAGCGTTCTTCCCACATCTTCTTTTGGGAATTGGCATTTTGAGAGGTAATTAAATAGGTCAAAACTGCACCTATTACAATACCGGCAATTATTAAACTGATTATCAGTAAGGGATTTTCCATTAAGGCCTATTTATTTTCTATTCTAGTTTTATACAATCTTTCATTTAGCCACTACATAAATGTTGCAAAGAAAATAATACCTAGTCTCTGCAAGAAAAGTCCAATTACTGCGTTACTCTCGTATTTGAATCAGTCATTTATTTCATATAAACTCCTTAGATTCAAATACTTCGAAAGCCTTGTCTTTGGACTTTTCTTATCAGAGACATTTTCAAAAGGTTTTCTTACAGTTACTACCATCTAGCAGAATTGCGGTAAAATATTATTGAATTGCCCGAAGTGAGAACAAAATATCACTTTCACCACTAAGATAGGACATAATTTTCACGAAAGTTATTACTAAAACTACAAAGATAGCGCCATGAAATATGTCATACTTCATTCTACCTAGTTTTCTAGACTGCTCCCAATTTTTTATAAACTTTTCATCTGACTTTTTCAATGCCATCCTTTTTAATATTTCGAATGAATAAAAGTAATAAAAACCTATAATCTTCAATACTTGTGATCCGAATAATAATGTTTATTTGACTTAAAATTTTTATAAAAAAAATGGTATAGATATTGAACCGAAATTTTTAATTTGGTATTAAAAGTTAAAACTCTGTTAAAGTAAGTTAAATAGTATAACTGTAACGAAGTTGAGTACGTTTAGCTATCGAACAGATGAAGAAAGATTAATTTAATTTTTAAGTATTTTAAAGACTAAAATGAATTAACAGATGAAAAGAATGATTTCCTATTTATTTGCCGGAATGTTGGGTGGAGCATTAGTATTGGGAGGTTCTCAATATCTTCGGGATGATTCAAATATTTCTCAGGTAACACCTACATATACTGCTCCGGTTTTAAATGCTTCCGGTTATTCTTCGAGCAATATTCCTTTTGATTTCTCTGTAGCAGCGGATAATTCCTTAAATGCGGTGGTGCATATCAAAGCGGGAGAAAATAGAGACTTAGCGATGCAGCGCTATCAGAGGGAGAGAGGCAGAAGAAGTTATTTCGAAGAGTTTTTCAGTGGTGGCCCGAGAATTAAACAAGGATCAGGTAGTGGTGTGATCATTTCAGAGGATGGATATATTGTTACCAACAATCACGTTATTGATTTTGCTGATGAAATGGAGGTAACTTTGAATGATGGACGTAAATTTAAAGCAAGAAAGATAGGATTAGATCCAAAGACAGATCTCGCTGTCATAAAAATTGAAGGAGCGACTAAGCTAAAACCCATCAAATATGGGGATTCTGATAAAATGAAGGTGGGAAATTGGGTTTTGGCAGTGGGTAACCCATTCGATTTAACTTCAACGGTAACTGCCGGAATTATTAGTGCTAAGGGAAGAGAATTAGGAATAATTCGTGATGACAATGCAATCGAAGATTTTATACAAACTGATGCTGCTGTCAATGTTGGAAATAGTGGAGGAGCATTGGTGGATTTAGAAGGGAATTTAATAGGTTTGAATACTGCAATTGCTACACCGACAGGAACATATGCGGGCTACAGTTTCGCCATTCCTGTCAATCTAATGAGGGGAATTGTTGATGAATTGATAGAAGAGGGTGCTTATGACAGACCGGCACTTGGGATCGTGGCTTTCGAAGTAACCGCTGAAGTAGCACAAGCGGAGAATTTTTCGACGGATTACGGGGTTGCCATAGCGGAATTGGATAGAGGAGGATCTGCGCAGCTTTCCGGCTTGCTTCCAAGAGATATAATTCAAAGTGTGGATGGCAATCGTATTCAGAAAGTTCCTGATTTAGTTGACCAGATTAAAGGAAAGAGAGTGGGAGATGAAGTTAAGGTAAGTGTGAATAGGGGTGGTCAGAAAAGAGATATAGCGGTGGTATTGAAGCCTCAGGTTTTTCAATAAAGATGTTTATTTGCCGATGGATAATTGGCAGATGTTTAAGTTGGTTTTTCGTTTTGTTTTGATTTTTGCCGGTATGACTAAT
>CALCSX010000396.1 GCA_937894165.1 uncultured Saprospiraceae bacterium
ACTTGATTTTGGTATTAAAGGTGGAGTTCCTTTTAATGAAAATGTGTCAAAAGTGGATTTTGGAGCTAGATAGAAGGAATAGGTTTTTTATTCAATCTTTTTTCTCGCTAATTTGCTTTATATCATGGTGCCGTTAGGCACCTAATATGGGTAGCAGATAATTTAAAGGATATTTGTCCTATGTCGACGTGGGTATAAAACATCAGATTTTAGAAATCCCTCTGAAGGTTTTTCGGCTCGCAAATCGCCAAGTCGCCAGGAAATAATTCCTGAGCGACGTTATTTAAGCACGCAAAGAAGACGGCGCTGCGCTTGTCGAGCGTCTCGGTGAGCGATTCGAAGAAGAGTAATAAACTCCTTTATTATGACCATTCTTTTTCCCTAAAGTTCTTTACAAAACTCCAAAAAGTGTTGTACATAATAATTTAGTTCAAAAAATGGTGCCGTTAGGCACCTAATGTGGGTAGATAATGCAACAAATATTTTTCTGATGCCGTAGGTATCGAATAGTGTCGCTAGGTCATTTAAATTATAAAAAAAGCACTAAATGACGACAAATCATAGAATTCATAGAATTTAGATTACTACTCCAATAAATCGTGTTCAAAATACTACTCCGGAGGAGTTAAATATCAATAACCCCGGGTAAAGCCGGAAAGGCTGCAACTCGGGGTTATTTAAAGATCACTCGAACTCCGTAGGGAGTTCAACCATACAATTAATTATATGATTCAAATTCACCGAAGTCTTCTAATCTTCTTGAGAATCGCTTCCTAAACTATAGTAATTGTTTTCCTCATCCTCACTGCCTATATCCTCTTGCTGATCGTCCAATTCAGATCCTGGCACATCCAGATCATCTCCGCTGATATCATCTTCAAAATCTTTATGGTTCTCACTATTGGGTCTCTCATTGGGCGCTTTGCGCTGTGTTACATCCTCCGGATCAACTTCTGTTACCTCTTCAGATCTGTTGTAGATATCTTCAGATTTGGGATGTTCAGGATATCCCGGTAAGTCTTCCTTTTGATTGTCTTTTCGATTTTTGTCTTCTTTTGATATATTTTTATCCTCGCTCATAATTTTATTATTTTATACTAATTGAATGATCATATTTTCAAATATAACGGTGAATCTTTCACTTCTTATAAAACGCTTTTTAGATAGAGCTTGTTCTGAAAACGAAAAAGGCAGCCCTTGTTATAGAGGACTACCTTTTTTCAAAACAACGTTTTAATTTTTTATGGAAGTAAAACAGTATCAATTACGTGAATTACACCATTAGATTGGTTTACATCAGCAATAGTAACCTTCGCTTTATTTCCATTTCCATCAGCAACAAATAAATTTTTACCTTCTTGGGTAAAAGTTAATTTACCACCATTCACTGTTGCCCATGAAAATGACCCGCCGTTGTCTTTTATAGACTTCATTAACGATTTTGCATTGTACTTTCCTGATACAACATGATAAGTAAGAACACCTGCCAAAGCTGATTTATTCTCAGCTTTTAGTAAATTCTCCACAGTTCCCTTTGGCAATTTGTCGAAAGCTGAATTTACCGGTGCAAACACAGTGAAAGGACCGGCAGATTGCAAAGTTTCCACCAAACCGGCAGCCTTTACTGCAGCTACTAGCGTTGTATGATCTTTAGAATTTACCGCATTTTCTACGATGTTCTTGGATGGATACATCGGCGCACCGCCTACCTCAACAGTCTTTTCCTTTTTGGCTTCCATTTGGGCTACTGCCACATTTGTTGTAAAACAAAAAGAGATTATACCCGCTGCTAAAATTAATGTTTTTGAAAATTTCATATTTATTTGTATTTAATTCATCTTATCAACGGGATATATTCCCAAACAGATTTTTCGAATACAAATAAATAAAAATTGCCCGATCAGTCTCGGACAATTTTTTTTTCGTATCTTATTTTCAAAGCATCACAATAGCCGAAATTTTTAACTTATTGGTCCGCAAGTTATCGAATAATTAATTTTTCTGTAGCAATACCAAGGGAATTACTCATTCTTAGATAATATAAACCTTGTGGAACGCCACCAAGACTGATATTCTTCTGAAACGGATTTTCATCTTTTATATATCTGATGAGTTTACCATTGGCATCGAACAATTTGAAGTCTGTGGGCAAATTATTGGCTTCTTCCCAGTTTACAGTTACCTCTCCTGAGCTAGGATTTGGATATACCTCAACATCGAATTTTTCAGCAACTACATTTTTTACACTAGTGGTTCCCATAATATTTGAAACCCAAAGACCCCGACCATAGGTAGCTGCATAAATTTTATTGTTGGCATAATTTATTTCAAGCTCATTGATAATTACGTTTGGAAGGTTATTATTGAAAGGAAGCCAGGAATCTTCCAGATTATCGATGTAAAATATTCCATAATTCATGCCCACATATAAGCCATCAAATTCATCATCTTGCCAGACCAAAGCCAAAGCATTAAAATTAGGCAGATTTTTACGATAGGACTCCCAAGTCGTGCCACCATCATTCGACACAAAAACTTTTTCTGCAGCATTGGTAGAGATGGCAACTTTCTGAGGATTTGAAGGATGGATGGCTATGGAGGTTATCCTTCCGGCAAATCCACTTATTTGTTCCCATTCTGTAAGTCCTCCATCGGTGGTTCTATACAAACTGTTCCCAGAAGCGCAAAACATAATATTTGGATCAGATGGCGCTATTTTCAAATGATCAAGCTTGGCGGGAAAGCTTTGAGATATTGGAAACCAGTCAAAGCCAAAATCGAGAGATTTGTACACCTCTTCATAAGCCATATAGATCGTGGCAGAAGAGATAGGATCCTGTTCGAAAGGCGTTACCCAATTTCCCCTACCGGAACCCGGTTGATCCAAATTGAAATAATTTTCTGCGGCATCGGTAGTAACATAAAAAGTGCCAAATTGACTAGTACCAAACATGATATCTGTATTCTCTTTATCCACGAATGTCTCCATACCATCCGCACCTAACCAATCTATCCATCCACGTTCCTCTGTATAAAATGAAGTACCGTTATCTTGAGAACCGTCTGAGACAACTACAGGGTCCGTCTGAGAAATACCGATTTTATAAAACTGTCTAATTCCTAAACCCGTAGTAAGGTCAGTGAAGTATTCCGGATTTAAATCCAAAGTATTTTCCGCAACAAATAAACCTCCATCCGTACCCACGTATAGCGTATCTCCTACAAATTCCATTATATCCACATCTGCATGGCAGTAACCAATACTCTTCCAAATAGATCTGGAAGGTACCCAATCTGCAGTGCATTCAAAAGAATTACCCCCATCGAAAGAACGCCAAGTAAGAATTCCGCCGATATGGATTTCTTCAAAGTTTTTAGGATTTACCGTTATGGCCATATCCCGCGGAGCTTGACCACTATCATCCTCCCCTTCCGTACTGTAACCAAAATAATTTCTATTTCCTTGATCGATTTTTTCAAAATTCTCACCTCCATCAATACTTCTGTAGAATGCTCCAAATGCACCCCCACTAGACTCAACAATATAAACCACTTCGGGATTGTCTTCGGACATGCCAAGCATCTTAGGTTCGGTGGTAAAAGAATTATAAATGGGCAATTCTAATCTAGCTTGCAGTGTATCTCCGGCTTCGAGGGCAGCTATAAAAGATTCCCCTGTACTTTGACTAATGATCACAGCAGGAATAAAAATGCTAGCGTCACCTCCGCCCATGGTCATGGTACCTTCTTCATTATTCACTACAAGAACTGCTACGGCACCATAATTCTGGGCATTTACTACTTTTTGAGTAAAATTACAATCGCCCCTTCTTACTACAACAATTTTACCGGCCAAAT